>DATDNG010000548.1:0-3122 GCA_036518375.1 Nitrososphaeraceae archaeon
TCACCATCATCTCCGTCACATAGTGATTCTTCTGTTATCATTTCTTTTTCATTGTCATCTTCGTTGTTTACACATTCTTTGTTAGAACATTTTGAAGAATAAAACTTTAGAGCCGACAATCCTATGTCATGGAATGAACTAACTCTTAGCCCAAGTTCATTTTGCAGCTTTTGAATAACAGAAGCATAATACTCCATTCTATCATACTCGTGTTTTTTTTAGCAATAACATATCCTTTCCAAGCTTTATGCAGTGCACCTCACGTCTGGCTGTCATAGAAAGATGAATCTAGCAATTTTGACCTGTTTGTACTTGTCATGTAACTTGTTTTCCTCCATGATTTTCTGTACTTTTGTAGAGGATACAAAGATCTGTCATTATTGAATTTGTAATACCGCATGTCTCAATTACCCTTTATTTAATATTCATTTAAGATAAAAAGCCGCATCAGGTATCTCTCCTTTACGCAAAGATAACGCTGCTGTTGTAAAGAATTAAAATTCTGTCAATTGTGCTGTATCATGTTTTTAGCCCCAAGACCGAGGCCATGCTTCTGGTTAGCTTCCTGGCAAATACCACTGCTGATCTGAATACATAATAACAAGGAAAAAGTTCCTTGACAATGGTACCTCATGAAAATTGTTTGTTCTTAAACTTTTTTATCCGGATAATATTCTGATTAGTATTGGAAGATATAGTGTTGCATTAAATAGCACAGTTCTCTCATTGAAAGTCCCTCTTTGTAATTATCGTTATGCTCTATGTCTTGATGTATGTAGAGATATTCAGAAAACCTTTTTGGTTCGTATTTCCATCTTCTACATGTTTTCCTCTAATAGATAACAGGCATAATTCCGCTAGGCGTCTTACGTCATCTCTAAGATCTGTTTCAACCATCTTTTGTAATTTGTTTACAAGCTGGTCTATGAATTCTTGTTCAAAAACCGCATCATCAGGATAAAAGGTGTGTGTATAGCTATTGCAGTCCTCAATGTAGTTATAAGTTTGTCAACTCCTTGGTTGATTGCTAGCCAAAGAAACCAGTTATCATTAAGGCTATCATAGCAGCCGACTGCTGATGATTTCTATGGTTTTGCGGAGTCATTCCATAATTAACCAATATATTTTATAGGATCTCGGATATCTATTATATTATAAATGTTGAATAAGAGCCCATCTATGAGAAAGGTAAAAGTGGTGGTAGCATCAGCAATTATTCTGTTAGTATGTATTTTTGGAACTTCCTTTGGTGGTAGCAGCATAGATACGCCAAGAGCTATGGGATTACAGGTACAGCGGCAACAACAACAACAAGGACAAGGAAGTGGAACAATCGACGGAGTTGGCTCATCAGAAGTTACAATGGGTATTTGTAGTAGTTTTCACAACAATGACTTTCTTACTATCCGGTTTGATGCGTCATTTCTTCTTTCTCAAGATGGAAAAACTGGACAAGTTACAGGTGGAAGAGGTATTGTAAAGACAACATACAGCAATGTCGTTGGATATCTTTCAATTACTAGTGGTACTGTAAATATCGGTGTACAACCAAGACTGTACTCACTTGAAGGTATTAGTGCTTTTCAATCTCGTTCTTCTTATTGTAACCTCCCGTCTACAGTGAGATTTAGCATAGCAAAGCCCGATGGATCACAGCTAAGATGTGGAAACAGCGACCTAATCATGTTTAATTCCATTCCGTTGAGAGGAAGCGTGACAGGTAATGTTAAGTGTATTGTTACTACGTTAGTACCTAGTGTAGGGACGATCCCAATGCATCCAGAAAGTAATATCAAGACTCATACAACAGCTCCAGATAACGTAAAAATTATTTCCGCTATTGATGACCAAGGAAGGCACATATCAAATGGTGCAGTAAATGTTCCGTCAAAATCTATTACATTTCAACTTAGCAGACCAACAGATAATGTTGGTGTTGCAAGTCTAGAATGCAATATTGATGGAAGTATTAAACCTTGTCCTTCACGTTCATCATCAGTAGGTTCAATTGTTAGCTACAATAATTTGAATCCTGGTAGCCATAGTTTTACATTTATGGCCAAAGACTCTGAAGGAAATGTATCCTCTGATAGGTTTACATGGACAACATCAGCGTTAGATTATTCAAAGGCTTTAACACATCACTAAGTGCATCAGGTTAGTGTTTATTGTAATGGGTTAGATCATCATAAACTTATCCAAGATCATGAAAGGCTATTCCTGCTGTTGTTGTAGTTTTATTATTGAAATCTCCAGAAAATGACAAAGAAAACCTCGCAAGTTCGTTAGCTGTCAGTTCTTACAGAAGAGGTTCTTACCGAAGACGTGCTCTATGTGTACCTTTTTGCTAGATCATCAAACAGTCGTTAGGATAATCAATATGATTTTGATAAAGATGAAAAAATAATAATGGCTACGACTGCCTTTAAAATACAATGTAAAAGTGAATATAATTTGTATGCATTTTAGCAGGAATTATTTCATCATGGTTTTCGAAATATAATACAATGCTACGCAAAGACTATAAGTAAGAAAACCAGTACATAAAATGCCTACGAAATATGCCTTCCAATCCGCCACTCAGTACACTTACTAGGATGAACTCAACTATAAGGGATTTGTTCATTTACTTATATGATTTATCACCTTTGGATTTGGATCTTTTATTTTACTTGGTAAAGCATAAAAAGCCAATGACTCTAGAAGAGCTCTCTACAATAGCGGATAGAGACAAGAGTACTACTTTTAGATCCTTGCAGAAATTAGTTAGTTTAGGAATTTGCACCAAAGAAACAAAGACAATAAAAGAAGGAGGGTATTATCACGTATATTCTGCTATTGATATCAAAACATTTAAGCTAGAAACAGAAAAAAAAGTAAAAGAATTAGAAGCAAGCTTTCATAGAATATTAAGGAAATTTGAAGACAATATGCAAGAGATTATTTCGTCTGTCTATAATGAAAGTCCAGAAAATACATCTAAATGATAGGCAGAATGCACACCCTTAATGAGTGAGTCATAGAAGAATGAGACTCGATATTATTACGGCTTAAATCACTTGACGACTAATCTATAGAGCATTATTACAATTATCTGCTGATATCATTGCAATGTAATAACT
>DATDNG010000549.1:0-4158 GCA_036518375.1 Nitrososphaeraceae archaeon
AAAAAACGGCCTAGAATCAATGATTAATCAGCTGCGGCTTAGAGTAGCTTACATTGGTTAGATCCTCACCAGAATGTCACTTCTATAATTGGAATATCAGCATGCATAAGCCTTAGATATAATATGTTTAATTAAATGATAATTTGTCAGAACTCTCGTCACTTGGTTCAAAGATAGAGAGATTAGGAAACATCCTGGGGAATACTGCCTCAGACCAAATAAAAGACGCTCTTATTTCCAAATGTTTCAGCTACGTCTAACAAAGAATTAGTTTGAATCTTTCTTTCCTATCTTCAACACTTCTAAGACTAGAAGAATGAAAGGAAAACAAAGGAAAAGAAGAAAAGCAAATTCTTAATTTTGAATACAAGATAAGAACTGCTATTTCCAATCCATCAAAAATTGTCCATCAATGCTTTTTGTTGCTCTACCAAAAATCATGAACTTGAAAAGCATATCAATGCATGCGTCGTATTCTTCTTCGTTAGTCTCTATCAATCCCGCACACTTAAGCATTGTATCAGGAATTTGAAAGAAGAGTTTTTGTGCTTCATCAATAGGCGTACCATTTACTTCTAATCTTCTGCTATTACATATGGCATACAACGAACATTACTTATGGTGCCAATTTGGGACTTGCCACATGTCCAAAAAGGTTAAAAGTAGTGGTATTAAGCGATTATTAGGAAAATCCAAAGTAATTATTGCGGGGGTGAACACTGCAGTTTACACCTGTTTCCCAGCAATTTTGGCCAGGAATGCTGGCTATAGTGCGTATGCGGCCATTGATGCCTCAGGATGGATTATAGTGACGGCCATAAGATTATAGCCGGCATAACAGATACGAACTAACGTATTGAATGATCCTTTTGAACATCCATCTTTAGAAGAAATAGTACAAGTAGTAGATGGAAACCTGTACCTATCTAAAATTAATGAATAAAGAGGTAAAAAATAATGAGTATAATCCACTCTTGATTATCCAGCTGGACTAGTCATAGTCTATTTCCCGGTATATGGAATTACTGAGACTATGATGAAATCAGCAGTGGAAGGAGTAGACATATTATTTTCAATACTACTACCCATCATGCTTGTCAATCCCATTCTTACTGTTTGCGGTAAAGCCCAATCTGCATTAGCCATAGTACTACTGCTTCCTATCTGAAGTTTAGTTATGAAAGACAATGGGTTAATGTTATTCATTGAGCTTGTATTATTATTATTATTAGCTGCTGGTCCATATCCTTGCATACCGCCCATCATAAATGGATTATTTGTATTAGTACTGCTGTTGTTAGTTGCCATCTTGCTTGATTGTGAAGCTAGTGCCAAGAGATCTTTAAGGTTCATTGGTATTCTTATTGCAGTAACTGTAACGCGTTGAGGTAATGATGATGATGACGACATTGTAGTGCTAGCATTTACGTTATTACCGGCAGTGGTAGCATTAGAGCTTGGAGTAGCTGCAGAATGTCTTAAAGTTACAGATATCTCATTATTTTCTAAAACACTTATTGATGTCACTTTGACTCCATTGACCATGCTTATGCCCACAGAACCATATAGAGACGATGCATTGAATATGTTGTTTGCAAAGCTCATAGGATTATTAAAATTCATTCCACCAGCGCCACCACCGTTTCCCATTCCCATATTACTATCACCCATCATTGGCTGTGCCAATGTTGTCTGAAATGAAGTCGCTCCTATTATGAGAGTTGCTAACATCAACAGAGCCGTAAGACTACTAAAAACTGATTTTATTGCAGTCACTTTTAACTTGTATTTCAATGTATGGTTGAGGAACAGTTCCTATCTAATAAACAATATTCTTTGTAGCCTGTGTATGTACTACTAACTATTACTCTGTCTCCTTAATGTCCACATAGATTACTCTACTTCTCTTTCAGGTATTGCTTTCTCCCTCGCATGTCCACTTTGCAAACGGAATGCGCAATTAAAGTCCATAGTGTTTTTAAGCATTATCGGCCAGATAACTCTGAAAAATGAATGCTGAGGAGGCCAAGGCATTTCTGAAGGATAGAGGAATACCAACTATGAATTATCCTCACGGTTACCTACTAAAGGTATCCAGAAGGGAGGGCAGTCCATCGCGCCGTATAGAGATGGATGAACTGGATACGATCCTAGCATTAGGCAAAGTTAAACTGATTGCAGTTGAGGATACTGTGGGAGACATCCTTATCGAAATCGAAAGGAAGGACCTAATCCAAGAATAATGCGAAAACATCGACGATAATCTGAAACTATAAAGGCAATCACTATTTTTTTAAATGACGTATGCACCTTTCGGTCTTTGGTTTTGTATTTGTACCCAGATGCAGCCATTAATTTTTCTTGGTTGGGTTCTGTACTCTCATTTTTTGACATACTATTTCTCCTAACATATTTATCATCACCTGCTCATCTTTCATATTCTGTGACAATGGATCTATAGCATTCAGATATATTCCTCCTGCAGCCTGAGCTTTTTGTATTAGCATAAGATAGCATGTTACTTCTGCATTTTGTAGCATGTTCCTACTGCTTTTCATTTTACTGCTACTGTTGATGTTGATCTAGATAGTTGTTCTAAAAGAATGTATCAAATATTAAAAGGTAACAACTTAATTATTACTACCTATTATAACATCAGCTATAACTTCAGCCAAAATTAACTTCAAGTAATAACTACTTTCTTTATGCATAAAGGAACGGTTTAAAGACGTGAGAAATCAGAAAAGTTGTCTATTACATATGCTACTAGGTTTATTTATTGATAATAATAACATTGGATATTATTGATCAGTATAAATCTAGATGTTGTTAACTATGATAACATTACCTATTACTTCAATCCAAATAAATTAGCACACCTCAAATATACTACTATTAAGTTGTACTATTGACTAAAAAATATGAACCACACAATCAAAGGTATCATTATATTAGTAGCGATAACATCGGCAACTGGTACCATACTTAATCCGGTATTAACAATACAAGGAAACTTGCCTGCAGCAGCAGAAGTCGCCCCTTCCAATACTAGTACTCTTCCTCCTACTTCTTCTTTAGACTGCAATGGAGCTTTCGAGAAGATACCACTCATTTTCAGGCAGACTACTCTAGAAAAAATACAGGACTGTGTAACCATAACCGGGAAAGTGACACATGTTCATTATTATTCACCTGATGGGGATGCTATCGTCAACGTATACCCTGACCCACAATTTTTACATTTGATGGGTCCTGCAAATACACATGCACCTTTTGTTGGACAGTATCCAGCACCAGGTGGTATCCATGCTGAAATACCATGTCAGGTTACACCCAAGCTGACAAAGCCATTTCAAGGTGATTATTGCAAAGGAGCAAACAAGGCATTATGGCCGCATATACCTGTAAGACCTAAGGTAGGCGACCATGTGAAAGTTACTGGAACACTAGCAACGGATAGAAACGAATTAGGCGGGATAACAGAAATACATCCTGTGACTGACATACAAATTATTGGTGCAACTGGTGGTAGTGGTGCACAAAGCCATTATCAAATTGGTTATAATGATGGTTGTGCTGGTAATGTAGTACCAGGTCCTCATACATCTGATTATAAAAGGGGTTATGCTGATGGACAAGCCGCTTGTTCTGGGGGTGGAAGTGGTAGTGGTAGTGCACAAAGTCCTTATCAAATTGGTTATAATGATGGTTGCGCTGGTAATGTAGTACCAGGACCTCATACATCTGATTATAAAAGGGGTTATGCTGATGGACAAGCCGCTTGTTCTGGGGGTGGAAGTGGTAGTGGTAGTAGTGATAGTGGTAGTAGTGATAGTGGTGGTAGTGGTGCTAATAATATTACTCCAGGAGTCTCAGGTACTTTTCTACCTCTGCCATCTATGAGCAGCACAGACAGAAGCGCTAGATAACCTAAACCATATCTTTTCCTTGCAACATGCATCATCTTGTGCCCTGAGATCCAGCGCCTGATCAGGTTCAAGTGCGGATGCTCCAAGACTGCGGCATACACTAGTGACATTTCACCAAACAAGGTACCTTTACCCTCTTGATGCAAGTATTTGTGCCAAAGCCCATTTAACTAATCAACTAGCACTTTTCTATTACGTTCAAGCTCAGCAACTTGTTCATTATATGTTA
>DATDNG010000550.1:0-4631 GCA_036518375.1 Nitrososphaeraceae archaeon
CAGAGCCTGCGAGAGGGGATCTTTATCTTCAATATACCCGCTTATTCCGGCCCACAAAGACTGCATTGTTCTTACCTTTAGGCTACGCCTAAGAAGCAAAATTTTCCGGTCATATTCTAAAAAAACCGTAACAACGTGTATTGTTTTTGGATGTGTTGTAGTCATGGTATTATTATTATTTATTATCTTTAGATATCAACTGATTCACCGTTTTTATAATGATGTTTTATAAAGATCATCCCAATAATTTTATCTACAATGTCCTTAGGTTTAAGCCATCTATTTTTATTTAATTTATGATACTCCTGATCCATACTTTCTTGCATTTTTGTATTAACTTCGCCGTAAAAGCATTTCATCATAATGCTTCTTTCCTCAATAAAAAACCATCTATTAGTCTTCTCTTTATTAGAATTCTTAAAAAGAATCTTCCACAGCAATCGATATTGCATCGTATATTTATGACTAACAGATACATCCCATTAACATGCCATAATCAAAGAAGGTTAACTATCAAAATTCGAAATAGCAGCTTAAAGAATAACAACAATGGTTATTGATAATGGATTTATGGCTATTTTCAATTAACAATCTTTTCCCATGTACACGGTAATGACTTCCTGGGCTGGGTCGTCGTAGCGAAATGATATCTCTCTGTTGGGAGCCGAGGCGTTGATATCTACTTTAGGAGAAGCACAGAGAGGACTTAAATTTGGTGATACTACCCAGTTTGTGTTGACATATGTTCACAATGATAACCCCGACCAACTGGAAGACCTTCTCTCCTAGTGTTGAAATTAATATTGGAATCCGTGGGGTAATATGCGATGTGATGACGACAACATTAAATAACACAATATTCAAAAACCTCGACGTATTCACGCATAAAATCTTTAGATTCAGTTTCCTGTATTTTTGAAATCATCAGCGGATTACAGAGATGGTATTTGAACCATAGTTGGCTGCGTAAATGTAATGGTTAGCAGGGTTATAAACAACTCCATACGGATTGGTACCAACTGGTATAGTTGCAATTACATTGTTTGTAGAGCCATCTATTACAGATACAGTATTTGAGAATGTATTGGCTACGTATATCTTACCATTAGCAGGGTTATAAGCAACTCCATTTGGTCCAGCACCTACCCCTATCGTTGCAATCACTTTATTTGTCAAATCATCTATTACAGATATAGTACCCCTAGAATGACTTGATCCGCTATTGGCTACATATATGTGACCGTTTGCAGCGTCATAGGCAATTGCAGAAGGAGATGTACCCACGTGTATTGTTGCAATCACATTATTGTTATTCCTTAATGTGTTTAAGACTGATACTGTGTTTGCTCCCTTATTTGTAACATATATGTGACCGTTACCAGAGTCATACGCGATGCCCGAAGGACTAAAAAAGCCTTTGATATTGTCAACTACGCTATTTGTTGAACTATCTATTACGGACAGAATGCCTGAGCCGATATTGGCTACGTATATCTTACCATTAGCAGGATCAGATGCAATGCCGCTAGAACTATTACCTGGAAAATTGCCAACCAATATCGTTGCAATCACGTTATTGTTATTCCTTAATGTGTTTAGGACTGATACTGTGTTTGATAATGTGTTTGCTACGTATATGTCAGCATTGCCAGGATTATATGCAATTGCTTGAGGCTTTTTGCCAACTGATATAGTATCAACAACTGTATTTGTTGAACTATCTATTACAGATACCTTTCCTGCTGCTATCACACTTTTCCCATAGTTAGTTACGTAGACATCATTATTAGCAGAGTCATAAGCAATTCCAAAAGGACCCGAAAACCCTTTGATAGTAGTAACAATCGGAGGTTTTGGTGATGGTGATGGTGATGGTGACGGTAATTTTTTAGCTTCATTGGTTATAATGCACGCCCTCTCTTGATTGTCTTCTATCCTACCGGAGCAATCTGATGAAAAGCTTGAAGTATAACCTGATGGTCCACTTTCACTAACCTTGTACGAACCTGACTTTAATGATACAATAGTACCTTCCCTTCCGTTCCCTGGAAATGAGCTAGGAGAGGGATGGTTACCAGAAACAGTTATGGTAAAGTCTGATGGATTTTTATCAGCGATGCCATTATTAATAACCTTTTTAGTAATCGTCAACTTTGCCATTGTTGGAATTAACTGGTATTCATTAGTAATAATGCACTGTATATGGCCTCCACTAGCAGTACCAGAACATCCTGAAGAATAGCTAGCAGTATAACCTGGTATGCTATTATCTTCAGTAACCCTGTAGCTGCCAGACCTTAGTGTGACAGAAGTGCCACTTGAAGACCCGGCAAATGAGCTAGGAGAGGGATGGTTACCAGAAACAGTTATGGTAAAGTCTGATGGATTTTTGGTACCTGCATTATTATTTACAACCTTCTTGACTACATCCAAGAATGTTAATGAACCTGGTATAGGAGTTGGCTTTGGACATTTGTCATTGACTGGTGAAGAACCGTTAGGACAAATACACTCTCCTTTTACTATCTCTGCACCATCAGGACATTTTGGTGGTGTGGGAGTTGGCTTTGGACATTTACCATTAATAGGTTCAGAGCCGTTAGGGCATTGACATGTGCCATCGACGGGTGATGAACCTTTAGGGCACCTTAGTGATGGCGATACCAGTGATAGTGGAGTTCCACGGCCGTTACTGCTAATATTATTACTACTGTCTTTGCCAGAGTTAACTTTACTATTAGCACTACCATTACTACTACTGCTGCTACTGGATGGTGTTGTTGTTGTCGTCTCTGACTTGTTTTTCTTTTTTGCAAAAACCAAATGAGATCCTTGTTCCAATATTAAAGCAATTGTTGTTGTCATGGATGAAATAAGAATGATAATTGTAAGTACGGCTATTGTTTTTAAAATATGTGTATGGTTCGTGCGAAATTATTCTATGACCTAATATTTTAGGTTTTAACATCATTTTTCTCTGTTTTGGTATCGGGTAAAGGTTAAAAAATGACAAGCTTTGTTAGTTCTAAGTTTAGGTTCTCTAATTAAACCACAGGAAAAATATCATATCCTGTTACTGAAATCCTTGTCAGAAGGATTCTAAAGATTAAACCATCTGTAGTAGTAAATCTAAATCTAGGTAATGTTGATGATGATGATAAGCCAGTAACACTGATAGTTGACGCATCAGGTCTAGCTGTATCAAAGAAAGGAGACTACATCGAGGAAAAATGGATGTGTGAAAGAAGGAGTTTGTCAAATTACACATTGCTGTAGATGAAAAGTCCAAAAAGTTGGTATCATTCAGAATAACAAAAGGCAATGTACATGATCCACCTTGCAGACTTTACTCTTGGTTTGAGTATAATGCTATAATCAACATGTGTATTGCCTATCTTTATGTCTGGCACCTCTTCATCTATATCCTTTCGATGATTTCACCTGTTACCGATAGTCAATAATGCAGTCTAAGGAGTTTATGATGCTAATTACCTCAATATGGCACCACACTTATTGCAAAAAGCTGAACCATTGGGATTAGAGTTCCCACATTTTATACACGGATTTTGAATATCTGACCTTGAATGCATTGCGGCCGCTTTAACAAAAGATCGTTTATTTTCATTTTTAGCAATTCGTGTCAAGTCGTAAATCTGCCATAACCAGAATGCCACTGCAGCTATCAAGGAAAAAGGATAAGGTACTATAAGATTGATAATTACTCCGATACCAATTGCAGAAAGCAGGATGACAATTCCTCGCCTTACACGATGAATATACATATGACCTACTCCTGCTAAGAGCATATCCAAAAAAATCGATAACAGTAATTTGCGATTAGAAATTGCAATTGTCATTTTTTGTCTAGTAATAATATTGTCTGCCTATTTAAGTCAGAGTTTGTATTTGCTTATTATTATCTAATCATTGGGTTATGCTTCATCTTTTCAAATGCTATGTTGATACTGAACGTGTATTTGCACCATATAAATTAACAGTGGGTCCTGTCATCTGTTTCCATAAATAAGAAGTTATACTACTATCTGGATCGCTGCTTTTGGAACCATCAATAGTAAAAAGATCATAAGGCTTCACTGTTGTATCTGATCCAGCATTTGCTATTTGAAGAGGATTGACAATCCCAACTAACTTTGTTAATTTGTTTGTTCTTGCTAAAAATGGCAAATATCAATAAAGCTACGACAACTTCTACAGGAGATATCAATATTTTTTGGATTACACAACGCATATCTATGCTATGTAGATTAGATAAGCCTTGTGACTACATTGTCCCACGCAAAAATATAGGTTTTTGTTCTTTGAATTAGTAATTAAACCTCAAATGAAAATGTGATTGCATTTGAGGTTTTATTTGTAAATTCTACCGTATTTTTGATTATAGGTTCTATCAATCCAGCCAATATGGATTGCAATGCTAATGTAAAATTCATGTTAATATCATGAGTTACTGTAAAATAATGATGAGACTTACGGTTCTTCTCCGATTTACTATCTATACCATGATGATATTCATCTCCATTACTATCTATTTTACTATGCTGATGGGATTGAAATCTCCTAAACCAAAGTTCAAGGAATTGAACTAATGTGTCACTATTAACTATAGGATA
>DATDNG010000551.1:0-2796 GCA_036518375.1 Nitrososphaeraceae archaeon
CTGTTGTTCTAATCCTACGATTGATGTTATAATAGCTGCTAATAAAATACTAACTAAAACAACCTGTTTTTTCATAATATAATTATAGAATCGTAAATAATATAATATAATATAATAATAATCTATACAGTCGGGGCAGATCTGGCTTTGGACACAACGATCACTTTCATACGACTCTGATTCAGGCAATGGACTGCTTGGCTTTGGATGGAAGCTTTCTGTCCCTTTTGTCACCAGTAAGGCTGATAAGGGTTTCCTAAATACCAGGATGATGACAAATCTGATGTCGTTATTTTGTCTTATCAAGGATATTCATAACATACAGTTGGCTATAGATACTGAATATATTCAGCTAAAGTAGCCAAATGGGCCTAAATCGTGTGTCAAATTTGATTCACACCCCTCCGAGCCCGCATTATATAGAAACCTTGTGGCAAGAAATAATTTCTTTAAGTCCTAGGATGCGCTGTAGAGTCGACATGTCCCTTTCTAGAAGATCATAGGATTCCATTATTGCATCAGTTTCATCATAGTATATGAGTCGTAGACGGTTAAAGCAAAAGTTTGCACAATCCAAAGAAGAGAATATAGTTAAAAAAGTAGAAAAAGGGTTATTTTGAACTAAAACTCATTAATTTATTTACTTTCTGAAATCCCCTTTTTTAGGTCATCAAAGTTCATTACAGGAATCACTTCCACTTTAGCGCCCATTCTTTGGAATAGAGGCTCAACTAATGAAGGTACCTCGTAATTATTGTCGATATTAAGAATAAATGCCATTGCTCTATCGCCATCAAGAGGTAGGAAATATGCTGCTTCAGGCTTGACTTTATTCATATATTCTTCAAGGTTCTTCAGAAAGTTTGGATCCTGTACCATTTTGTTTCCAGCTTCCGCGGGGATTTTGGCTCGAACTAAGAATCTCACAAACCGAATAAAAACTGGTGTTATATAAGGATATAATAATAAGATAACTCTCTTAAGAAGACAGCAAATGACAAGATACATACTTTCTCGCATTATGACAATGTCAGCACTGGCATTGCTAGTGTCATTCTCAACAACGATATGACAACCAGCATTTGCACAAGGCAACTTACCTATCACATCAAATTCTAATACTACCAAGGGCTCAGATGCTATAGAAAAATTGTCAAAAGGACCACCCATGACAATCGCTGGAGCTCATAATAATTACAGTGCCTAGTTACTTATATGTAAAGCACCACCAATTACTAATGCAGAGTCACAGTGTGATGCTCCAGTCCAACTGCATTAAATAAGATTAAAAAAAGAACAAACATTGAGTGTGGAAGCTTTAACTCGATTAGTCCAGCAACAGCAATTGCTTGTGTAGTTGTTGCTACTCAACTATACCTGCTGCTTTAGTAACTTCAGATACATTCTGATATTGCCTATCTTCTATTCTATCTAGCAAAGATACTATTTTTTGATAATCTGAATTATTATCAGACTGTTGTTGAACAAATAACTGTATCTTTCTTTTATCTGCTGGAAATCGCAGGTTCTTTAGAGCTTGTCCAACTGCTGCTGCTCTTGGCAGGTCTGCTACAGTTTGCTGTCGTCTTTGACCAGCAATATGATTTTGCGCATCCATCACATTTTGAGTTTCTTCTTGATTTTGTCTTGATGGAATTTGTTGTTGCTGCTCTTCATTAAAAGCAAAAGCAGAAGATGCATACCTATTGGCAGCGTCTATTGTTGTCTGTTCTAAAGATCTAGCAGTATTTACACTTATTCTAGACAATTCTTTTGTGTTATCTCGTGTTTGCTGTATTGTTGTTCTAAAGGCTTCCATATTTGAGAAAACCATATTACTTACTAACCTGCTTGCTGCTATTATGTTGTCAGCAAAATTGCTTACCATATTTGCATATACTTGTGTGAAATATCTTGGAGACATCCAAGTGGATGTAAATGCTTTATTCATTGCCTCTATCTGAGGTAGCCACGCTGACTGTAGTGAATTGATAATCTCTTGTTGTGACTCTACATATCTGTCTCCTATTTCTCTTGCAGCTTGAATAGTTTGCTCCTGATATTCATTAGCAGCCTGTGTATAACGAGGAATCTCTTTTCTTGCTTCATCAATAGACTTTCTAATATTATCTTTAGTTTCATCTAATGCTCGGTTGACTGTTGCTCGTTGGTATTCGGGTGAATTTTCTCTTGCTGATATTGTTTCATCGATTTCTGCTGTTGTAGTCTCTTCCCTTCTCTCGGCTTTTTTCGATGACATTGTAACTCTACACATATGTTATACTATAAAGATGTTAGTAACGATAGATTCAGAAGAAAACATCGATATTATGAAGAGGTTGGTTAATCTATGCATGTTCTAAAGAGACCAGCTATTTGACCTCCTCCTAGTATAATCATAAGTTTGCATATACCATTTCGATCATGCAATTCTCAATTATAATAGATCATCAATATACAATAATAATATTGATAACGTAATTGACATATCAAAATAGTTTTCTGCATTCCTGAAGTAAAATTACGGACTTTAGAGGAAGTCAAGACTTGGCTGCAGGAAACACAAAGTGAGGATATTTTTTCCTTGTTGATTCATATCCTTCTTTTATCAATTTCTTGATTGTTTCTGAAGTAAAGTCACCGATTTTGCCGGCTACAGTATCAATATCATCTCTGCGTTCAATGGTTTCTAATTTGGTTATTTCAAATTGTGTCTTTAGAATATCTAAATATTTGTTTGGTCTTTCTTTTGAGTATCTGCTAGTAGTATAGTCTTCTAGAACATTGTTTAGCTGG
>DATDNG010000552.1:0-4605 GCA_036518375.1 Nitrososphaeraceae archaeon
TAGTGGGAGATGTCAAAAATAATAATAATAATAATAATAACCATTCAGACAATAATAACAATAATAACAAGAAAACTCTTGCCTTGCAAATCAAATCAGCAGGAGGGACAAACCTAGATTCAAACACCATCAGCGGAGAAGTATTTAAAGGTAAACATAATATTGAACATAACCAAGGGCAAGACTTTAATGTCAAATCAATTTCCAACGACTGCCAGCTGACAATGTTTAGCAAGTAAAAAAAGAGAGTATATTCATGGCCGTTCAAAAGAAGACGTTTAATTGATACCACATCCTTTTACAAATGTTTTCTATCTTTCCTATACTAAGATAGATATCCTAAACACACAAGAACAAACAAGTACTCTACTCACAACATACTTATCACACGATTGCTAATATAATATGGTGAAATCATTTGAGTATTATGATAGGTATGTTTCAATTACCGCTGGTTTGATTTGTACTTTACTAATATCAACTGCACCACTGTTAACCGCTTATTTTTCTAATGATGATGATAATAATAATATCGATCATACTGCTCATGCAAAGCTTACAACAACAGCAACTCATTCAATAAAATCAGCCTTAAGTGACTCTAGCAACAAAATACTGCAATTAGCGTTGAAAAAACCTCTCCTGACTAATCCTCCCATAGCTAAAGTTGCTGATTCAAATCAGACAATTCAACAAGGTGCAGAAAATGTTACGCTGGATGGCTCCAAGAGCTATGATCCACATGGAAATATAACCCTTTATTCATGGCAGCAAATTGCTGGGCCTCATATTAAGTTAAATAGTACTGATACTCCTGTTGTCAAATTCAATACTACGTGCGATACATTAGATACGGAGCTAAAGTTCAAACTTACAGTCACAGACAACAACGGACTATCTGATTCTGCTCCCGTCAGCGTCAAGGTTGGACGTCCTGCCATACCAGCAACTTGTAAAGAAGCCGTATTTTCGCCTACTCCTTTACCGCTCTCATTTACTGTAGGAAGGTCGCATTCCTTTAACGTAAATTTCGGAACCAATTTTACATCAATTGATAAGGTTGCTGTAATAAGCAATTTTGACCCTTCTGATCCATTTGGTCCTCAAGATGCTTATTCTATAGCCAATCTTGGTACTGGTTATAGTGATCATAACAGCAGCGGTGTCAATGGTAAGGGAAATGTTGGCAATAGTGGGAACAGTACAGTAGTCGAAGAAGGTAATAATACTAGAGCTCAAAAGAATAAAACTACTAACACAGTATTAACAGCCAGAGATACTAATATAACAAACCAATTTCTCACAGGCAATTTTACAAGTAATTACAGTTCGGTCAAAGGTTCATTCACATTAACATCACTAAAATTTTGTGTAAAAGGAGTATATGGTAAGCCGAAGACTGGAAATGAGAATATACCTAATGCTGTCAAACCTATTTCATTCACTGTTATAACGCCATCAAAGGTGGCCGAAACTATGGCATCAGAATTCTCTACAAGCAACCAGGCATCGCTATCAAATTTTTCTGTTACCTTTGATCCAGAATGTAATATGGTGTCAGCAGCTTCAAAGACAACGAACGCAACGGCGTTAGCTGCTACAACAAACACTATAGATAAAGTCAGTAATGATTCGACTACAAGCAATGAAAATAAGTTCGGAGGCAGTCAAAACCAACCAGCATTGCAACAGGGTCCACTATCTCAATCTTCACCACTTCAACAACCACAATATCCCTACCAAGCTGCGCCATATCCATATCTACCCCAGAATCCATACCAACAGCCATATCCATATCTACCCCAGAATCCATACCAACAGCCATATCCATATCCATATCCATATCCATATCCATATCCATATCCACCACCGTACCCTTATTCACCAAACCAACCACCTGTAGCTAATGCTGGTGCTAACCAGGTAGTCAGTCCGGGCGCATTTGTTACATTAGATGGCACAGGAAGTTATGATCCTGATGGGGGTATTATAAGGTCATACCGCTGGCAACAAATAGCTGGAAGTCCCACAGTTACTCTATCTGGAGCCAATACAGCGACACCATCATTTATTGCACCCGTGACGATAATAGATACTACGTTAACGTTTCAATTAACAGTAACAGACAGCGATCAGGGTGCATCATCGTCTAGTACGGTTAATGTATTCGTTCAGAAAAATAATATTAATCAACCGCCTATAGCTAATGCTGGTCCTGACCAAACAGTTACTCAAATGTCACTTGTAACACTAAATGGCACAGGAAGTTATGATCCTAACGGAGGTACAATAGTAGCTTATTCATGGGTACAAACTGCTGGAGTTCCTGTAACTTTAAGTTCACCTGACACAGCCACGCCAACGTTTACAGCACCAATAGTCGCAACTGATACGGTGTTGGCATTTAGTCTCAGGGTTATGAACGACAAGGGCATTGTTAGTAATAATTCGGCGATAGTATACATCACTGTTAAACGCTTTCTATAATATAAAAGTGGAAAAAGAAAAGAGAGAACAATACTATACAATACAATACAAAGTTCAAACAAATAGGAGCGTTTAAAATTGGAATGATATAGAGACAATTTGCTGTTTTATAAGGTAAAAGTGTTCTTCATTGATAGCATTAGTCCTAAAAAATTAAAAATCAAACTAATACTAAAACAAAAAGATAATAATTAAATGTCTATACTAAAGATTAGTAAAGCTACACATGTTGAACGCCAATAAAATATACCATTAATTCAGAGAATCTTGTTGTTATAATTCAATAAAGCGGCTTATCACTCCTAAAATAGAATTAACTACATGATTCATAATATGAAGTCTTCCGTTTGATTCTATCACAGACCAAATATACGTAAAGTTGCAAGTTTCACCAAAAACTAAAAATATGATAGTAAGAGAACCCCTAAGAAATCACCTAAGAAAACAGTACAAGATAGACTTCAGGATAAATGACCACATGAAGGAATCATTCATGTTGTTGCTACCATTAGTTTTCATTTGTTGGCTAGTGATTACTGATGCCAGTGATTCTTTAACTGTGTATGCCAGACGCACCTCCTTAATGGTTACAAATAATAATAATACTACTACTACTCCTTTCTTATTCTATTCTTTGTCGTCGAACTTTGCAACAAATGATGAGCAGCAAAGATCATCATCATCATCATCATCATCATCTTCTTCTTCTTCTTCCTCATCATCCATTCTGTCTTCATTAAATGAACAACATCACTGGCCATCATCTTCATCTACAATACCTCCTGGTCAGACACCTCAATCGTCTTCGGTGCCCTTATCCTTAGGGCCTGACACATCATCTTCTAATCGATCATTACCGTCATCGTCATTAACCTCGTCTTGGTCCTCTTCATTCTCATCTCCCCTCTCTGATTTCTCACAAAATCAATCATTTATACAACCGCCAGCATCATCGCTATCGTCGCCTTCAGGCCTGCAAGGACAGACGCTGCCACTAAATCCTCAACAATCATCTTCAACAAATATATCGCCATGGTTTCCCTCGGCGCCGGCCTCTAGTTGTAAAGGAATATTTGAGTTTACGATAGATGGCACAGCTTATCTCAAAGTTCCATCTCTCATCAAGGCAATGCAGCATAACATTACATTACAAATTATATCAACAAATGGAGAATCTGTTTCAGCAAAGCTATGGATTGATAGAAATAATTATAATGACAATGGAATTAATTTTAATATCAAAAATATGGCAGACAACTGCAAATATATACTATACAAGCACTAACTGACTGGGAAGGTTTTTGTAAGTTATAGAACCCTGAAAACGCAGACAATCATGTCATAAATATATTGCTAAGTTGAGATGAGTTTACTTTCGCTTGACTTATTTTTTGTTCGGAAACGTAGGATAGATCTAGCATCATATCCTTGATTAAGCAGGAGTTAGGGGATTCCTGTTATCGGTCCAGATGGTGGCGAAATTAGTGGAGATCCGCCAGGACCATTCATGTTGCGTAGCACTGACATATTTTGAGAAGCCAATACCTTTCCGTTTCCAGCATCCACAACTATTTTATGAAAATTGTAGTTGCTATCTACAACCCATACGGTATATACCAAAAATCCACTCTCTTGTCCAAGGTTTGCTGCCACAGCGCGAGAGTTGTTGCCTATATCTTGCTCTGCACTCATAGCTGCTCGGACAAGGCTCACCTTTATCTGCGACGCAATAGCATTTCCTATTATACTCTTTAATTTAATGGAACCTGTAATGTTTTGGTTCCCCGCGTTCTTAGCGCCATATGTATTGGTAGCGCCGGCTGTGTTTTGAGGGCTACTGAGCTGTGCGTTTGCTTCACGATAAGAGGTAACGGACCGGATTGATTCTCCTGCAATAATTAAAGAGGCAATAGCTGTCAATATAGAGATAACAGTAATAGTTTTTTTTGAAAAAAACTTTGAACTCATATTATAAAGCAGTATATATCACGATAAATATATTTGGGTTAAGATGACTGCCACTACGACAACAAGTCATGTTACATTGTTGCGATAATTAGTCTCACAGATTTTATCTCATACAATTAAAGACACTTTCTAATAAATAAAAAAAGATTT
>DATDNG010000553.1:0-4817 GCA_036518375.1 Nitrososphaeraceae archaeon
AGTTAGTACTACTGTCCATATCTCTTAATTTGGATTGATTTCATAATCTCATACAGCAAATAAGAAATATTAAAGTCCGCTTTCTTTAATCATGTAAAACACAATCTTGAATATGACTATCAGCTGGTGAATCTAATCGAACGTACATGAAGACGAAGGATTCAGGAATAGCAACAGTAGCCAAATAAGTTGTAAACATTATTGCGTTTGTTACTTTTAGTATTTGCCATAATGTTTGTCAAAAAAGATGTGTGGTACGATAGGTCAGATCTCACTTAGTAGCCGTAGGAAGACTTCCTAAGTTAAGTAGTACGTGATGTATTTATGTAAGCAGGAAAATAGATGGAGTCTTCAACTAACCAAAAGGTTGCCATTGTCACAGGCAGCTCAACTGGAATTGGATATGAAACATACCTAGCATTAGCAAGAGATGGATTCATACTTATGCTACAATGAGAAATCTTAAAAGCTGAAAATATAAAATCAGTTGCAACTAAAGAAAGCTTACATTTACAAACAACTCGATGTTACAGATGATGCATCAGTCAAGAATGCAGTAGAAGCAATATCATCAGAAACAGGAGGGAGAATAGACGTACTAGTAAATAACGCTGGTTATGGACTTAATGGTGCCTTTGAAGACCTTTCTATGGATGAGATAAAAGCACAGTATGAAACCAATTTCTTTGGACTCATAAGAATAACTCGGGCAGTTCTTGTAACTATGAGAAGTCAGAAATCAGGAGCCATCGTAAATATTAGCTCGTGAGCTGGAAGATTTGGTTTTCCTAGTGGATCTGCTTATGCTATTACGAAATTTGCAGTTGAAGGGTTATGCGAATCCATCTCATATGAGTTAGAACCATCTGGAGTAAAAGTGGTCATGGTAGAGCCAGGAGTTATTAGAACTACTTGTGGTGAAAGTATAGCCAAGCCAATTATAATTGGTGCAATTATAATCAGCTTTCAACATTGTTTTGGCTTATGCAGAGCAACCTCATTTCGTTGTTAATAGTTCAAATAGTTTCTATAATTTAGTCTCTCATTTTGTTTATGTAAATCAAGCTGGAAACTCTACTCATTGGCTTGCGGCTTTTCAAAGAAGTCTCGCTGATTTTCTCTGCTTTCATTACTGAGCGGGATCAAAGTTGGAGTGATAGATTATATTATCAAAATAGTCAGTGGTGCTCTAACTTTCGGTCTTCTTATTATAGCTTTGAGAAGAAAATTTAAAAGAAAATATACACGCTAATTATATCGAATAACAACAATATCTAAACTAATTAATTCCCAGTTAATATTCAAAAAACTTGACAGGGCAAGATGGGGAGAGAAAGACAACTTTAAAGTAATTGAAGAGATACTCGAAAATATTCATTTGATTGGGAAAATATAACTACTGCAGACGAAGATTTTAATAGGTTTAAAGACTTTCTAATACAGATTGGCGTGAACTGGGAAGGAAATTTGCAATTTATAAAGGACAATGATAAGATTTTGTTAAATTCTACTTTTAGCTATACTTCTTAAATGAGGCTGACTATAATAAAATGATAAAAATGATAGATGATGAGCATTTATCGTCCTTACGGCGTCTCAGAAGTGATATAGAATATCAACACCAGAAACAAAGTATCCGTGATAATGATTATAACAATATGATATCAACGATAGATCATCAAACCAAGATCTAATTGCAGGATTGGTATAGAAAACTTGTAGTTTATAATTTAAAGATGATTCATTAGTAGGTTTATTATCAATGCGGCTATCTAGAAACTTCTTTAGTTCTTTGAAAGTCAAATTAATCAGGTATCAATTAGAACGTTTTGTTAAACGTTTCTGGTTCTTGTTCTTGCTGCTGTCCTTGTTCGTTTTCTTGTGGTGGTTTTTCTATTGGTTGTCGTTGTAATGATTGTTGTTCTAATTCCTTTTTCTTCTTCCTCTATCTTCCGCTAGTGTATTTGTTTGAGCACAAAAGCTCTTGCTATAGTCTAAAACGCTAGAGCCAACCAACTGACAATTCCTAACCACACTTTATATACTAACTGAAAGACTGTCTTTCCGTTCATTTTTTTGTGCACCTTATGAAAAATAATAAGATGTACTTACAATATCTAGAACTTGCGACACCAATAATCTTTGTACCTGGACTAATTCCAACTAAAATAGATAACAGCAATAATAATAATAATAATAATAATAATAATAATAATTCACCGCATACAACAACACCTCTCTTACTAAAGTAGGTTGAGACTGGGACTGCCTTGAATTTTCATTTGTATCTAGAACTATCGTATTCGCAATGTTAACAGATTAAGTTCATTATAAGCAGCAAATCCTAGAAATAAGAGATTGATTTTACAAGAGTAAATAACTAGCCACGTCTACTGCAGATTGTGCTTAGAAGCAATCATGATCTAAATCGACAACAACAAGTACAGCAATACAAGAACCAGACACAAATAGACAAAGCAATAAAAAGAATCTTAATAATAAGTTCTGAGGATGATGTTAATTTAGCATTAAAGACTGCTTTAGAGGAGGTCGAAGGTGATGCTGGTGGTAGTGTTGGTTATAATTTCAGAGTTGAATGTTTTAACAATTCCGTTTTAGCATTAAAACATTTCAAAAGTGGTTTTTATGATTTGCTTATTGTCGACGTTATAATGCCTCAAATAAATGGTTTTGATTTAGCTGAAGAAATCAAAAACATAGATCAAAACATAAGGGTTTGTTTTCTAATAGCTGGTGAAGTTCCAGGAAAACTTCGAGCTAATCAATTTAGGGTAGAAGGAGAAGGAAGATGTGAAGACAAATTTATCCAAATACCTATTGAAAATAGTGATCTCATAAGACATGTATGTATTATAATAGATTCATGAATAGATTATCTACTATCACATATTTTGGCAACTGTATATGTGTTACATCATTATATTGCGCTTAATACTTTTCTTAGCAGCTCTTCATTTTCAATTGGCTTTCTCATAAAACAATCAACCTCAAAACCTGGGAATAGATCTCTTAATGATTCATAATATACTTCATGTGCAGTAATAAAACAAGCTTTTGCTTTGTCATCTATTTACTTCACTTTTTCATAAAGCTCAAAGCCATCCATCTTTGGCATTACAATATCAATAATCAAAAGATCATACATACCAGGTTGATTGTAGTTTGAAACTTCATAAAAGCGTCATTGCTGCAACTATGGCTTTTGGTAGGAGTACTAATAGCGGTATTAACATTTTCTCTTATAGAGTAAGCATTCGATCTGTCCCAGCCAATACCACCTGTTGTTATTGGTTTTATTCTTGGAAGATGTCATTATTCTTGGAAAAGTGTCATATAGTGTAGCAAGTCGCATTCTTGATAAGAAAGATGGAGATGAAAGATCTTCGTCTAGTCTTACCATCACTGCAGTATGAGTTATGGTCAATCCTCGTCTTTTTTCCATCTACAGACTAAAAGCCATAACAAAATATGCTATTGATAGTAACAGTATAAGCTTCGATGATGGCTCTGTAGCTAATGAACCAGCATTAGTAAAAGTAGGAAAGGACAGGACCTAAAAATCAAACAAACTAGTAAACATGGAAATGGGATTGCAAGGCTGCAAGGATTTGTAGTATTTGTTAAGAATGGAAAAACAGGACAAAAGGTTGAGGTTAAGATCGATCGATTAGGGAAGAGGTCCGCTACAGCAACAATTGTATCTTAGATCACATAGTCCAAAATTAACATATAGTCAATGCCTTGAATTCTGAAAGCTGAACCCCATTAAAAACCATATCTGTACATGTAAAATCTTCCACATCCTCAGTAATTGCTTCAGCCAGTCTTATCCTTTTCTCTGTATTCTACCAATATACATTAAGACAGTTAGATTAAGCTAACTCAGATCTAGATGATTTTTGAGATCTTTACATCTGTTTCTTATAGTCACCTCTGTTACTCCAGATGCCTGTGCTATTTGAACTTGAGTTGTGTCTTCACCACTCGTCAAACATGATAAATAAAGAATAGTAGCTGCAAATCCCATGGGGTCTTTTCCAGCAGATAATAATATTTCATTTTTTGTTGCAGTAAGATTGTTCATAATACTCATTGCTTTGCGTTTTGTTTTTTCCGTTAAGTTAGCATTATTTGCAACTTTGGCAATACATTTCATTGGATCGGCTAATGGAATTTTGAGATCAAGATCAAAGACTAATAGCCTATACATTCTTGATATCGTTTTACGACTTACATTGCTGGCCGCAGTTATATCTTTTAATGTTCTTGGAATTTCCATTTCTCTACATGCAAGGTACACAGAAGCAGCCAGTAATGCATTTATTGTTCTCCCTTTTGTCAATCCTCTTGCCTGAGATTTTCTATAGATATATGCAGTCTTTTCTACTGTTGCATATGATAATCCAAGTTTATCCTTTAGTATATCAAGTTCATTGAAAGCTAGCATGAGATTTTTATCCGTAGATGTATGTTCCTTTGTTCTAAAATCCCATGTTCTTAGTCTCTTCATTGTAGAATGCACAGGTGCTTTTATTTTGTGTCCACTAGCGTCTCGGTTAGTTTTGTCGATAATAGTCGATAATCCCATATCATGATAGGCTAGTGAGGTAGGAGTTCCGCTTCTGTTCTTCTTATTTACTTCTTCGGAATTGAAAGCCCTCCATTCTGGTCGATCATCCTCTTGAATCTTGTCTAAAATAATCATGCCACATTTGCCACAAATAACTTCCGCTGACTCGGAATCTGTTATTATCAGATCACTTTTACATAATGGGCATATAACTGATGATGGCCGT
>DATDNG010000554.1:0-2004 GCA_036518375.1 Nitrososphaeraceae archaeon
ATCATACAAGGCATACACCATCTCCACCACCGCCACCGGTTCAAAATATAATAATAACAAGCAATTCAAGCAGCATATATTCAATATCATCAACTTCGGTTCAAGTTGATAGATTCACTACTAACTACACCATAGCTGGTAAAATCTCTTCTTTGAATGATTCAAAGGACTTGAGGCATCAACAATAGTGAATGATTTTGATAAAAATCCCAACATAAGCTATATAGTTGATGATATCTTTCTCTAAACAATAGTAGAAGCCAACTATCCAGTACTTCCACTACTAAACTGGGCCTCCCTAATCCTTTTGTGACTGAGGACTTGATAAATCAGAAGATTAGAAACGAAATCCAAGGTGCTATTACAGCCGCCGCTGCTAGCTCTACTGAAAAGCATGCAGAAATAAAATGTACTTTTGGCATGATATTGGCTGATTATGATTGCTCTTGATTTACTATAGTTCACCACCTGTTACCATTGCTTACTTTTACTGAACTAAAAATCAAGTAAGCCAGTACAACATATTAGATAGGCAATCAAAGTTCCAGCACTTTCAACTTTCCTATCCTTTATCATATGCTTTAGTTGTTCAACTGATAAAATTTCAATGTCTCTTATATCTTCTGTTCTATCATGTTCAGATTTACCTTTAACTAAATCCTTTGCTCTAAAAACATGAACAATCTGTCTTGACTTACTAACTGATGGATGGTAGCTATACACATATTGAATTTTGTTAGCAAAATAACCTGTTTCTTCTAGTAATTCTCTTTTAGCTGTTTTCTCAACATCCTCATTCTCTTCGATATGACCGGCTGGAAATTCAAGCAGAACCTTACGTAATGGATATCTATACTGTCGTATCATTATTAAAGCATCTTCTGTAATGAAAGGAATGATTACCACAACATTAGAGGATTTGTACCATGTATAATTCATGGTAGTTCCTCTTCTTGTTTTAACCTTGTCTTCATACAACTCGATCCAAGGATTTTGAAAAATGAGATTGCTTTGTATTGTTTTCCAATCAGACGTCACATCTTATTATATAACTTTAACTTATGTAAATATCTATTTAACTAAAAAAGAATCTGCAAGAGGTATTATTGATTTGAAAATATGCTGTTTGAAGAATTTGAATCAAATACCTGTTTGCTATTTAGGGTATGCTATTACAAGACTTGAGTTAATGGAGCCTAAAATAAATATTGCCAGAAAATACATAGTTTGGTCTAATCATGGGATAGAAACACCTGCAGCCTTTAATTGATTGAATATGTAGCTTACCTCTGCTGCAGTAACTCTTTTTATTGTAGAGTTATTTCCCTGCTGCTGCAGCATTGCATTTACAAGTTGAGATATCATTTCTGCATCATAAAAAGCATTAGATTCAGAAAGCAATTCTGCTACTTTAGCTACATCGGTATTGCTAGTTATCTTTCCACTAGTTATCAAGCCGCCAAACTTCTGAACTGATTCATATACTCCTATATTATATGCTATAAAGGCGACCTTTTCAGGAGGTACAATATCAACAGGCTCCATATTACTGATACCTCATCTAGGTCATAATATTTTATGTATATCACATTATCATGTACAATCAATGGCCATCAATTGATGGCAATAGACTCAATCTATATACCTGAATCCAACCAATAAAAAAATGGTTGCGTCTGGGTACAAAATATTTTCAGCATGTGACAGATTAGAATATGTCACACGGTGAAAACAAATTGACCCCCAGAGACGTATTAGAATAATTGGTGCGACTGCCAGGAGAGGTATGCGGGATATTAACTATATATTAACAATAGAGATGCAACCATTTTTATCTACTACTAGCCTAGCTGCTTAATGGTAAGCTAAAGTAAAAAGTAGCTCCCTTTTCGTTATAATTATTCTGCGCCCACAATTTGCCGCCGTGCGATTCTATAATACTTTTTGAAATAAACAATCCTAGGCCAGTACCACTAGCCACTTCTGATTTTGTAGCAAATTTCG
>DATDNG010000555.1:0-2077 GCA_036518375.1 Nitrososphaeraceae archaeon
ATGATGAGATTGATATTTGTATGGTTTATCAAATAATATTGCAAGATGCTGGGTATGAATGTATATCATATACAGATTCAGTTAAAGCTCTGCAAGAATTCAAACCTAATTATTATGATTTAATTCTACTTGATATCAAAATGCCTGTACTAAATGGATTTGAGCTTTGTAAAAAGATAAGAGAAATTGATAAAACTATACATATTATTTTCATAACAGCATCAGAGGCGTACTATGAGAAGTTTAGAAGTCAACACTTTCCGGAGCTAGGTAAGATTAATTATATTCAAAAGCCAATTGGAAATCAAGAGTTAGTACAAATAGTAAATACGATAATAGTGGCAAATTCAATAACTGTTGACTAAGCTATGCATCATAGTCATTATACACTACAAGATAAAAATGGATTCAGGGGATATAAAATAGCTGTGTAAGGGAGCAGCAGACTGCATAGTTTTTTATCTATCTCTACATTATTTCCACTCGTATCCAGTTGCCTTGAATTTTTGGGAAAAGACTGAGCCTGCTACATCCAGTGCTATAATTAAATTGAATTATTCAAAGACAATTTTTGTGAATTCATAAATCCTGTCATTATGTTCAGTCCTTTGATGTTACCCCCTTCAACTACCTTGCTTTTTTCATGTGCCCACCACATGAATTGGTCACTATCTTCGGATGTCATCAATGACCCATGCCAGGTTGCGTCAATTATGCCATGGGGGTATTTGGTCATTATACCTGAGCCAAAATTTTCGCCACTTGGAAACCTGCCTTCGCCTCTGATTTCTGAGGTAAAACTAAGTTCTGTTGTTACTCCCTCAATTGGATGAACTCTTGTCATTTTAAGTCCTGTTATATTGCCACTCTCTTCAAAGAGTTTTTCTCCCAACTCCATCTATGAGAGCATTTGACAAGCTTATATTAAGAGATTTGTAGCAATTAGGAGTTTGGATAATGTAACAAATAGCTACTATATGTGAAGCAGTATGTATGAAATATTATTACTGACTGTGGTAACGTCAACATGTTGGAGTGTATTCGGATTACATTAACCATTCGTTTATTCTGCTTCTTTCAAAATCAAGTTTCTTTTGATAGAACTCGCCTGATGGTGGCTCAAGCCTAGTAGTAGGACCTGCTTCATTATACAGATCAACATCGATATATCCCGCTTTTTTATCTCCTACTTCCATAAAACAAAAGCCTCTCCCATCGAACTTAGTGCGTTCTTTATCACTATCGCTATTTCTGATTTCATTGATAATTTGCTGACTGACTGCCTTTGCTTCGCCTTCTGCAAATATCCCAGCTTTGGGAACGGTTATGGCGTTGTCAACTCTAATCTCCGTTACATCGCCTATTGCAAAGACATTACTGTATTTTGTTCTTAGTGTAAATCTATCAACATTAATCCAACGCTGATCTGTGTCTTCTAGTAGTCCAGAAGTCTTGATAACTTGAGGAAGTTGATGATGAGGAACTAATATTAGGAGATCATAGCTTGTCTTATTTCCATTTTCAAACTCTATTGTTTTTTTATCCAGTACTCTTTTTAGTTTATGCGTTGGATAGAACTTGATATGGTTATCATTAAGCAACTTGACAACATCTTGACTTACTTTTACTCCAGCTGCAGGTAATGAAATTGGTGTTGGTACATACATGCTCAAATCAATGGACTCTCTTGTTCCATTAGTGATTAATATATCGTTGATTAATAACGAGATCTCATAAGGTGCTGGCGGGCATTTATATGGAATATCTGCTATACAGACTACTACACGGCCACTTTTTAGAGCAAGTATTCTTTGTCGTAGACTCTTGATTTGCTGAGAGTCATATACGTTAAAACAGCATTCATTATTATCTTCAAACCCTTCAATTCGTTTTGGTGCAAGTTCTGAGCCCAATGCTATTATTAGATAATCGTACTGTAGTTTATCGTTGTTCATTTTGGTGGTGATGGCATTTTCAGAATGATCTATACTTGTTATTTCATCGTTCAAAAATCTAATTCCTTTTGCTTCCAGCTTATCCAAAGCAACCTGAGAGTGCTCCAATATTCTGCTTCCAT
>DATDNG010000556.1:0-10525 GCA_036518375.1 Nitrososphaeraceae archaeon
GGATTGGGTTGAATTTTCAAAACAGGATATTGTGATGGCCCTTAAGCAAAAAAGAAAATGAAAATGAAAATGAAAAAATAACAGCATGCTCATAGGATTCAAAGTCGGCGATGTTAAGTCTCTCTGTATTGACTTGGAAAAGAAACAGGTCAAGTTTTACAAAAAGCTCGCTGTAGAACCATTCGTAAAACATGCCATCATAGAAGATCCCGATCTTATTATCTAACTTATTCATACTTTCATCGCAATGACAAGATTTTGCCATTTATTCCTTATTAAAACCGTTTTAAGCTACTACTAAAAATTATGCCGATCTCAGGGGAAAGAAGATGCGTTTGTCAATTGAACTATATATAACACTGTTACGTGAAGTTTAATAGTAGATTCTCCTTAGATGTTGTCAAGGGAAGGCTGTATACCATAATAATGGCGGGCGGATGAGAATACCTGATTACTGCATATGTAGACAACAACTACGACGATGACGATAGCTATATTGGTTCTGATAGCATGACAATAGAAAGAAAGGAGGAAGAACAAAAAGCTCCCTTCCTAAAAAGGATCCTTATCGTAGATGATGACCCTGATATCACATTAACCTTCAAAGCGGGGTTAGATTGGCACTATTATGACAAAAGAAGGTTTGCTGTATATACCTACAATAATCCTGCAAGAGCACTATCGCAATTCAAACCAAATTTTTACGATTTACTCCTGACTGACATTAACATGCCGCATATAAATGGATTCGAATTATGTGAGAAGATAGTAGAGATAGATGTAAACATTAGGGTATGTTTCATGTCTGCAGCAGAAGTAAATATTGAAGCTCTAAGAGAAGTATATCCAAAAGCAAGAAGTATAGGATGTTTTATAAAAAAACCAGTTACGATAAGTCATTTGGTTAAAAGATTGTTGGCAGAATTAGATTGATTAATTATTTTAACGCAATTATAAAGACTTCTACATGCCAGAGCAATCAGAAAATTGAATAAAGGAATAATTTTACTTGTAGACGACACCAGCGATATTCTATGTGGACAATTCCATATAACATGGAGAACGTGATGGAATCTCCTTTTAGAAATCTGATTTCAAAAGGGAGCTGTTTGAAAGAAAAATAGAGTAAGAACAACAATCTGAGCCTAATGCAGTAGCAGAAAGAGGTTTCCGAATTGATATTAATTCAAATATGATACTCCACAATATTATGCCAAAAGTATTCATTTTTCAAATAGTGGCAGATATGCCTGAAAGATGGTGGTGCTTATTAGACGCTTTATTAAGCTGATGAATGTGGGATATAAAAATAGTGGTTATATTATACAAAGCAACTATGGAACAAAAGGTAATTTTGAAGTAGTTGTTCCTGTTGCAGGAGGTAAACTACAACATTGGTATCGCGATAATGATTCTCTTTATAGAGATAGTTATTGCTCTTATAATTCGTCTTTAACATCATAATCGTATTGCTTATTTGCGCTATAGTTGTGCCTTTGTATTCTAATTTAAAAAGAAAAATGCTAGTATCAACTTTTAAGCACTCTGCCTCGATTCTATCTTTAACAGGAACATTTTGATCTGTAGGTTAAGTGCTATCATACCATATACACTATCATATTCTCATCCCATCAGCCATAAGATACTATAACTTTCTTTACAATTGCAATATAATAGCATTGGGTAGGCTGAAAAAGGAATATGTCTAAATTTCAGATCGTCTTGTAGATTTGTTACCAAGATGTTACCTTTTTTGGAATTGAAAGTTGACGTTCAAGCTCATCGAGTCTCTGTACAGTTTCCGGATTTATACGTAATTCTGAGAAAGTTTTGTTATGTCTAATTTTTTGCATCAGTGATAGAACTTCTTCTATGGTGACGCCATGTTTTATGTCATATTCTATCTGTTTAGCACAACTTGAGGTAGTACTATACTTTTTAAAATTCCGTTTTTCGAATGATGATGCATCAGGGGATATTCCTTTTATATAACGGATAATAACTTTTTCTACATGTTCTAAGTGCCATTCCCTCATTGCAAAATTATTTGGTTTCATAAACACTCCTTAACCTCTCTTATCAAAAATGGATATTTAAGTTGATATATGATGTAGGCTATGTAGAAACCCTCTTCTTTCACACAAATCCATCAAAGCTAAGGGCATAATACAATATACTTATTGAGAGAATCAAGGTATGTCTTATTATTAGCTGCTAATAATACAATATTACACGTATTAACAAATGCTATGATACCAATGTTTCTTCATCGAAAGAGCGAACATATTCACAGTCTTGCAGCAGCATATCGTATTACTGGTTATACGCCAGTATGAAGGAAAGAGTTATCACCTGTTTGTAGAAGATTGGTTATTCGAAGCATATCATCTGAGAATAGTTAGTTATCCAGTTATCACAACAACAACAACAACATGCACCACCACCACATTACACCACTACTTTTCAAATGTTTGCTGTAATATTAAATGGCACAATATTAACAAGATATTTTTCCTCATTTATATTGTTGTTATTGAATTATTATATCTACAGGTTGTTCATCAGTATAGATTCATCAGGATTCAAAATAATCAATGCTTCAATATTATACAGATAAGACTAAACTACGAAATAAGTAAGCATCTCAAGTTATCATTATTATTAAATGCAGATTCACTTTCTCAAATTATATGTACTCACAAAATAAGATAAGACGAGCTTCTACAATACATGATACTAAAGACCTCTAATTATAATAAGATCATCAGAGGTTGTTCTACCAATATCAGTTAACTGTAGCTGATATAGGCTGTGATAGTGAAGGTAATCATCATATTCTAGTCAAAGAATAGCTGCATGCATTTAGTAGTGTTATACCCGTTAGATGCGAATACATACCAATATGGAGAACATATGGTAAATATGGAAAGAAAACAGATGAAGTGTGGTTACCCCAAGTACTCTACCATCAGAGAAAAAAAACGAAACATAATTTCAGTTATAAAACAACTATTTGGAGAACATTTTACATCAAGGTCAGTAAAAATGCAGAGAGAATTGTTGGTGTTTAGATGTATAGGTGTATAATATGCACAAGCTAACAAATCTTGTAATTATAGTGATGGTTTCTACATGGCCATGATACTATTATTCTTATAATAATGTGTCATCTGTTGGATTGAGATAATCAGATAGTTTGATTTTTTCTTGGCCGGGAATTTTTGCGATTTCAAATCTTTCTTTGGGTTTAAGAAGAGTTGACGTAGCATCAATCCCTACTTTAGTTGTAACCAAATTTTGTTGATCACTTGATGGATCAAGGCTCGAACCTTTGACGTTAGTAACTATCATAAACCCTTTGTCAGCTTGACATCTCGTAGATACTGCATACTCTACAGCGACAGGATCCGTTGGATCGATGTCTTCATCGACCACAGTAGCTATCTTGAGTGAAGGATGCGATGCAAATGCTGCAATTAGAGCGTTTTTGGGTTCTCCCTCAAGTCGCTTATCAATTTGAACTACTGCGTCTAGCCAATTACTTCCTCCACTTGTTAAACATACCGCCTTTGTAGTAGGAACAACATTTTTTATCGCTTCGAACATCTTTGCTTCTACCGGCAATCCCATTAATAGCCTATGCTCTGCAAAACCAGGCAAAATATCATATAAAATTGCTTTATTTCTAAATCTCATCTTGTCTAGTTCGAAGATGGGTTGTTTACGTTTAAAATCATAGGTTCTCAGCATTTCAACCATCCACTCTTCCTCAGTACTATCTTTTAGAATCCTGCCCTCGAGGAGAATTTCTGAATAGGTGGGAACATGTAGTTGGGAATAATTACTCTTGCTTAAGGTGAGTTCACCATCAAGTAATGAATTTGCAATTAACATTTCATCAACACCGTACGCAACCTGATATGCTGCTGCGATACTTACTGCTGGATGCACTCCTATTGCAATTGCAATCTTTAGGTCTTCTCCGTGATCTTTTGCGAATGTATAACACCTATGCAGGTGTCTACCTTCTACCATTCTAATTGCCATGCGTTTATCGTCTAATTGTAGTAGTCTATGAATGGAAGAATTTTGGTTCCCTCTTTCTTGATCTTTTGCGAAAACTATTGAAGATGTAATGTATGGGCCTGCATCTTTTTCAAAATGAGTTACTACTGGTAGTTTAATTAAATCTTTTGAGGAATTCTCGTAGAATGGAGCATCATCAGATGACATTCTTTTTGGTTTGGATGCCTTGAGAATTGCTTGTGTGAGACGTGCATGAATCAATTTCTGTTCTTTCGCACCTATGGCAAGACAAAATCTCTTTCGTGTTCCCACAACATTAGCAGCTACTAGGATTTCTTCGCTACCATTTACTTGTTCAAATAATATTGCCTGCTTTCCCTCAAGTTTGCTTACTACTGCTGCGAGCTCAAATTTGCAATTAACGTTTTTATTTATCCTTAAAAGCTCATTTTGCTTTTCTAGAATCTGTAGGAAAGAGCGAAAATCCTTTTGAATACTACTATGTTTTGGATTCCTATGAATGTCTCCTTTCGTCCTCAATTTGGTTATATTCATTCTTTACTAAGTTCATAATCTCTTCCATAATTGTTTTCATATCGCAAAGTTGCAACTGCTTTGTATTATGAAGAGAAACTATGCAAACGCCATTTACCATAGAAGACACCTTTTCTGAAATTGTGCTAACGAATATAGAATCAAACTTACTGGGGATCACTTTAGCTGTACTGACTTTATTTGAAGAACTTATGGAAACACATAGCGATCCAATTCTATCAGAACCTTCAGTTAACGAGATAAAACATCCATTTTGAAAAGATAGAAATTTTATAAGAAAAGTCCTATGATTTTCTGAACTAACAGATCGAACAAGTATTGTTCTATTAGATACTTTATTTTGCATTACTAGGGATCAGCGCTCACGTACGAATGGATATGGTCTTAGTTGTAGGTGATTCTTGTTGCCCTTTCCTTGCTCGCAATTTTGCCTTATATTTTAGATTTCTTGGCTTTGTTCTCAATCTATATCCACAGCACGGACACCACAATCCATCCCATTTTATAAATATCTCGCATATCTGACAGCGTTTTTGTCCACTAACATAGCGACCAGAACCAACCGGTTTTTGTGCTTTATGACGTATACATATACCCTTACAAGTCATTCAATTACTTTCCTTGGTAAAGCTTATTACCTATGTGAAATAGGTTCATAATTACTATTTAAATTTATTCAATTATTCTGTTAAAGAAAAGGTGAATATATCACTTTTATATCATATCGATAACGATGATATTGAAACTTTACCAATACTGCCGTCGAAATAAACTTAACTTAAATGCAATGTCCTAACTCATCCTTTTACTTGTCATTATATGATAGCGTTGCTACGCAAATATGGAAAATTTGCCATAGTCCCCTTTTTGCGAAACGCTTTTCTCCTAACTGTGGGTTTGTATGCGGTTAACATAGTGAAATTTGAAATGAGTTTCTGCATTTTTGTATTTTCAACTTGGTCATCCTATTATTGTTTTGTAAATCTTGATTAATAATAGAAGATCTGATTTCTAAATTTTAGAACAGATGTGGCGCGATTTAGGATTTGTACACCACGTATTACTAGTTATAGCGAACAAATCATGATTGTGGAGGGCGTGTGCAAACTAGATCAAAATTAATCATAATTACTATTGTTGTACGTCGATGCTGAATTGAAGGGCCTGCCTCTCCTAAGAGCAATTGTTCTTGCCGACGATTTATCTCTAATTCCACGCCTGTTTCCATCTATGTTTTGCGGGAGAGATGTCCCATGTTCGTCTACAATCTCGATGTCAACCAAATCTCCAAACCTTGTTTTTATCATCCATGCAATGTGTATTGCCATATCTATGTTACCATCACCAATTCTTATTATCTTCTTTTTTGACCTTATCTCTGATAGCAAAACAGATATCAGCTGAATTGTCGAATTGAGCGAAGATTCTACTACACTCTCAATTTCATTATGAAGGTAGATAATAGATATTCCTATTCTATTGCCTGGATCAATGCCTATTGTTAGTTGATCGTCATGGTAAGATCCCTTGACGCTCCGCAAAACTTTTGCTTTTAGGAGTACTGGATGTTTATCCAGTTCAGTATCTAAGAGAACATCTTTTCTTCTGACAATTTCGGCTTCATCCTTCGTAGTAATAATGATCTTGGCATTCGATTCAGCTGCTTGCTCTGGGGATAATGATTCAAACCGAAGATCCATTAGCTTAAGTGCGTTAATAATTTTATAGTATGATCGACCATAAACAGTAGCTACTGTAATCTTGTGTTGTAAGAGCTCCCTTATCAGGGGCGTTTCATCAGTCTGAATTTTGACAAAAACTGTTATTAAATCTTATGGATGACTTGATATTGATATGCTAATGAGAAGCTACTTTTTCTGTCAATGAACTATGGATGTTGTTATCGAAATAAAACATAATAGGTTTTATAAAATGTTAACACAATGATTCGAAGAACTCATCTACTGCCCTTTTGTGAAGGTGGTTTGAAGTTTGGATACACACTATCCAAAGTGGTACTGTTATTCTATAATACTTGTCTTAAGGAGATCGCAAGAGTGTTCTAAATAATAAATTTAACTATAAAATTAATTATTCTTGAAAAATGATATATAAATATGATCAATTTAAGATCATCTTAAAATCATTGATCGTTTTTGCTTATCCATTTATTTGGTTACTTTTTCTTACCTGATGACTGGCTTTCCTTCTGAAGTGTACCTTTCTCGTTTTGTCTTTACATCTGTATTGTTTGTTATTTTTTGGAGGTTGGAAGTGGTTTCACCTAGGACCATTCTAACAACGCTGTCTACTGCTCTATTGTATGAGGAGTCAATATTTTTTTTAATACCTGAGAGGCTCGTATCTGCTTCTTTAACTATCGTGGCAGATTCGCCTTCTGCCTCTGCTTTTGCAATATCTATGATCTTTTTTGCTTCCTCGTTGGCAATAGCAATAATTTGCTGCTTTAACTTTTCAATCTCTTCATTAGAGTAAATAACGATACGTTTTTTCATTTCCTCGACTTTGAAGGTAAGATTATCTACGTCCTTTTCAAGTTCAGCTAATGCATTAATAATAAGATCGACAGAAGATCTCTTTTGGTCCAAATTATTACCAATGCAATTGTAGGGATATTAAACCCTTGCTTTGGGTATTCAGCTAATTTTAAATAGATCTTATAATCCTGAAGATAAGTTATAGTTTAGCTCTGGTTATTAGTCCAGTAAGCAATATGGTGGTTCTCAAAACCTAATATCCCAGCACGATCTTTCTTAAATACAATGGCTTTCATCGCGAAAATGTGTAGTCCTTGAGTATCATCGATTATTGTTATTTTTGATTGGGCAATATCCTTTTCCAGTCATGTAGTGAATAAAAATATATTGCATAATTTCCTAAATTAGCATAATCCAGTTCTTTATTCGCTTCCGAAGATTCATTATGTAATTCTATTGGACATAAAATAGCAATTACAGGTAATCCATTAGAAATTTTGGCCAATTCTCTAAGTCTCTTTACTTCGTAACCCTTCAAGCGTGGCAGACCTGTACTTGATTTCACTTGGATAAACCACCTCGTTGTCTCGTTACTAGCAATAATGTCTGCTGGTCCCTTGCTTCCTTTAGATAGTTGTTCTATCTTCCAACCTCTGAGCTTGAGATAAATTGTTATCACAAATTCAGCTTCTCTGCCAAATTGCGCCCATGAGTATGAGGAGGTTTGCAATAATAGAGAAACATGAAACACAGCTTTATTCATTGTTCCTGAAATAAATTGACTCCCTTATCGAAAAAATTAGAGTCATATACTAATCGGACACACTATGGTTGTGGTATATCAGATAAGACTATAAAGTACTTCCTGTATTTGTAGTTCTTCGTGACATGAGATGATAACTATAAATTGTAGACATCAAATTAAGCACAACGTTAGAATAGCGACTGCTTTATAATGAGATAACCTTGGTAGCTACCTACCTTGTACTATTCCAGAATTATATGCGTTATGAGTCGCCTTTGGTGTAATTTTTATATATTATATTCATGAAAATTGGTATTTGTAGCGTCTAGAACATACATTATCCTTATCATGAAATGCTGCAAATAGAACATAGAACAGTTTTCTTGAATCATTAAAAAACATTGTTGTCTCTATTCTACAGTAGAATGACAGAAAGGGAAGGACCAACAATATCGTGGAGTATGCTTAAAGGAAAGAAGGTTAAAAGCAATGATGGAAAAGATGTCGGCGAAATTAAGGAGGTATCCGAGAACTTTCTACGAATGGAAAAAGGAACTGTGAAAAAGGATAAGTTTTGGATTCCCAAATATGTTGCCGATGCTTATGACGGCAAGACATTGTGGCTTTTGATAAACGAGGATGAGATTTTCGGCAAATATCGTCATGGATCAGAATCACCACCACCTGGCGAACAATATACGAGTGATTTTAAGACGTTTAAGACAACTCCTTATGGACAGAAAGCTGCTTATGGACCTGATTCAGATCAAAATGTTAGAGTAGTTGAAGATTATAAGAACGTTCGAGATCTGAAATAAGATGTAAAATTCGGGATGCAATTGAAGCACACAATCTATTTTTTCTTTAGATAGTACTGTGGTTGTAGACGTATCAGGATTCATCTTGTGCCCGAGGAGATGGTAAATAAGTGTGCCTGATATCATAGAATCCCTGACAAGTAGTATAAATGCAATGCTATGGACGTACTTGTGCTATATGCTAAACAATTCGTTTTTATGCTGTTCTCAGTGAAATAGTCATATATTTTATTATTATTATTATTATTTGAACCCTTTGAACGCAATGTGAGAAATTTGTAATAAAACCGATGACATGATACTTTGAAATTTTCTATTTTCTAAAAAGATGTCAAATGTATTATGCTATAATGCCAAGGTTAATAATTACCTCATTAAAATCCTCGTATGTGGCGCAGCAGCGTATCATTACAAATAAGATGTTATGGTTTTCTTTTGCTTCGCTGGTTTTGCTTTATGGTGTTATGCTGATTGGCATCTATATCACTGCTTCCCATCAAGGTCTATCATGTCCTGATTGGCCACTCTGTCCCAATGGGTTTAATTTTCCACCGCCAAAATATTTCTTTGAACATGTCCATCGCGTATTGGCAGTTATTACAGCAGGCGTAATCTTCACTTCTGCATTCTATTCGGCAAAAAAGGCTAAAAATGTAAGAACTACAGCTGTCGCGGCGGGCATTATAATCTCTGTTCAGATATTCCTAGGCGTCTTGGTTATCAATAAGAAGTTAGAAGCTTTGCTTGTCGCGACACATCTGTCAACAGGCGTTTTGCTGTTTGCTATGACTCTAATGACTTTTCTATTATCTTACCGTCTAGCAAATGGAAATTCCAAAATTTAACATTTATCCATTATGTCCTTTCATACTGCAATTGAAACACATATTATTAAGATGCGCTATCGATTAGATTCGCCTGGCAAATCGATTACTTCTACAATTATTCTGGCAAATTCAAATGTTGATAACTGTAAAGAAATTTAATAGCGAAAACAACACTCAAACCATCCTAATTTCTCAATCTTTGAAACATACATAATACTAAACATTATAATATAATTATGCAATATTGTGATGGCTTATGGGTGTAAGCGAAGTTAGCCCAGCATGGTTAAGGTACGAGCTTCCCAAGCTCGGGATCGCGGGTTCAAATCCCGCACTTCGCACCTTCTTTAGCACAACTTCTTCGGTTTTGCAAACAAATTTGCTTCCAAGACCGAAAACTTACATCTAAGCTTTGAAAGCAAAACCGAATATTTTGAAAGCAAGAATAAGAAACATCTTGCTTCCATGCCCAATGGTAGATGTGCATAATGTTATCTGGGAAGAATAATAAACAAATTGGGAAAACTAATGGCAATACCAATGGCTTACTAATTTGCTTTACCAATAACTTTATTATTAAATATATCATATTATTGGTTAATGGACGATGATAATAAACTGCATCTAATATCACCATTTGGTGATGGTATAGGATCAGGCAGAAGAAACCATAACGACAAGAGACTACTCAACCTGAAGCAATTTCAACGACAAGAAAAGCCACTTGTTAAAAAGACAAAATGGCTGAAAAAATCAGTCAGCATAAGAGAACAAGACGACTCTATTCTAACAAATAGACTTGCAGAGGATGGATTTGAAAATTTAAATCAGATGGTTAATGCATATTTGTCGGGTGAATTTCCAAAGCACCAGGGTATAGGCAATCCACAAATTAGAAAATTGATAGAGAGACTGAGAGCTAGAGATATTGTAGATCCAATTACAAAAGATATCAGCGTAGATTTTTATCAGAGGCTAACAGTTGACAGGTTTTATGAATGGCTGACACCAAGATACAAAAAACAAAGATCGGCTACAACTTTGAAGAATTATTAT
>DATDNG010000557.1:0-3490 GCA_036518375.1 Nitrososphaeraceae archaeon
AAATGTTGTGTGATAAGTTTATTTGGGACAGTAAATCAGTGGAGTTATGGCAGAGGAAATATTCATGTACGCCGTAACCACAGGTGTCTTTGCAGCATTTACCGCTGTTTTGTTTACAGCAAGAGCGAAAAGGTATCGTGATGTATCAAAATCAACAGCATCCGAACAAAGATCATCACCCATCTAGTTTTACCTACTAGCGAGCTGAGATAACTACCACTATTCTATATACTAGAATTTCGCATTGTGCAAGGAAGGATTGTCTGGACAGGTTCAATTCAAAACTCCTAACATGCTGTATCAATTTCATGCAAATCATCACAGATGGCAATAGATCAGGCAGATAATTTCAGTCTGAAAGTAGTCTTTCACCAGAAAATAAGATACTTGCGAACTGAATATTTTGTTAAATTTCATTCCAGAGATAAGTAAATCCCTAATCAATACCATAGGATCAGAAGGGCCTATGGCAAGCACCTATCTAGAATGTGTTAAAAGTTTGGTTGATCCCATAATTGGAAGTAAGCTATTTAGCCCAAGAAATTTTGGCCAGATTCTCGTATTGTTGGTGCGCACAGTACTCATTGCTGCAGTAGTATCTCTGCTATTTCCATTCAAACCTAAATGATTGACCTTAGATAATATCTCTCTTCATCCATGTTGCTATATTACATGTACCGTTAACCGTCACCAATGCGTGTTTTCATTATTCTCTCCACAGTGGGTTGTGTTTTATACCTTATCACTTCATCAGTCTCGAGGTTTACCTCATAAACAACAGGTGGACTCATATATGATGGATACTCTATTTTAACTACAAATCTTCCGCAATTTGTACCAAAATAGTTTTCAAAGTATTTGCCTTGTTCTTCAACTTCATATTCTAAAACATAATATCGACGTTTTTTATCCGATTTGATTATAGGTCTGTTAAAAACAGTTGTAAATTCCTTTTGAAATGGCTTATCAATAGTCATAGCAGATATTCTTAGTGGCCTAATGCATTTTACATCAAACCATCTCCCAATCTCTATGTTGTTTAGACTCAGCCTTGTCACTTTTACCATACTTGAGATTGTTGTTTCTGCCAAAGAGAGAACAACCAAGAGAGTTTTGCTAACTAGCTTGGTGCATACTATTTTCTTCTCTGGTCATTCATTAACTTACAAATAGGGAGTCGTTACAACTTCTTCTTGTTTTGTTTGAAAGAAATAAGAGATCGAAATGGAAAATAGAATATGAATACTCAGTATACAAGGTTTACGATTCGAACAAGAAACTAGCAGGATACTTCTTTCCCCAATATGGTTCAGTACAATACCATAGCAGTGAACAAGGAAACAAAGATCAGGACCAAGAAGATAAAATTATTGATATAATGAACAAGACACATGAAAAGATTAGAGGTGGCAATCTTATGGTTCCAATGCTCAAGCTAAATTTACTTGATAATACAGAAGGTATGGATCTGGATTATACTATTGAAGCCTTAGATGGAAATCTTCAAAGAGCTAAAACATGGAGGGAGTGGTTAGAAGTAAATCATACAGACTTTGGTATATCAGGTGCTGCAGTATATACTGCTCGGGAAGATAGGAACATGCTCTCAATTGTCCTTGGCATAAATTTAGAAATGATACTTGGAGAAAAGGAATTGGAGATAGATCTAACTCCACTGCTAGATAAGCTACACAAAGATGGAATGTTATAGAGTCCTAAGAGTATTATGGCTTAAAGAATTTCATACAAGGAAGATGATAAATAAGCTTTTGTGTGGTCCGGCAATAGATATTATCAACAGTAAATGTTATATTTAAACAATTTTCAAGAAAACTAGGTTATTACAAATAAAAAAGAAGTTACTGGTATGCTGATCGCATCCATAGCAACCGGCCATCCAGGTCTTGAAAGTGTCTATGATTGTATTATCATCAATTGTACTATTACTCTCTCATCAGATGCCTGTATTACCTGTGATTTCTATAAATCTGCTCTCTGGGCCAAAGAGATTTCATTGTAAAATTTTATGCATTTGATATATATTAAGTTCTACAAGATAGAACTTGAAGAATGCTACCTATACCATGGTCAAATTATTACCAGAATGTTCGTGTATCTGGTTACTGATTCATTGGTGATGTCATTTTGAGAAGCCCAGAAGGAAAGAATGTACGAGAAAATAACAAATTATAGCGGAAAGAGTTGCTACAAATTAGGAAGATTATCTTAGTTATTCACTCGGGTGATAGAAAGAAGAGATATATTGTATGATGTACATACTTTATTATTATTTATTTCACTTTATTACCAATACAGGACAAGTAGCATAAGTTACTACCGTAGAAGCAACACTTCCAAGTAACAACTTTCTAAAGTTGGATTGACCTCTACTACCAACTACAATTAAATCTATATTCTGATTCTCCGCAAAATCTACTATGGTACCTGCTACTGGCATTGATTCTTCAATTTGAGGTTTGAACTGAATATCATCGTTAGCTTTTTGCGACGTGAGTTTGCCTGCTTTGTCCAACCATTCATGAGCTTCTTTTCGCTTTCTTTCCAATTTCTCTAAACCATACATAGGTGATGCGATAAAAGCAGAAGCTGCATATCCAACCTTAGATATATCGAGTACCGCCAATGCGATTAATTGTGCTTTGTTATCTCTTGCAATATCAATGGCATATTCCGCAGCTTTCATTGAATGGTCCGAACCATCTATAGCAACAAGTATCTTGGAAAACTTTGCTTTTTTTTCATAAGCCAATTTAGATCAACTAGCCGCACACTCTGGTGGAAGTATCCTATTATTAAAAAGTTGTTACAGAACCGTCTATAATTTGAAGTTAGTTTGTTCGATGTACTCAAGATAAACTAAGGCATTAGTCACTTTAGTTTACATACATTCATCGAAAGAATATTCCCATTAATATACAAACTATTTTCTGTGAGGAATAGTTGAACCTAGTTAGTTTTCTTAAACAGTAGGAAGCATTTCCTCTTATACAACCATTTCCTATGAGTAATAAAGGCGTGTTTGCCTGCAATATTATCTTGGCAGCTTTTTGTGTCGATTCTCTGTTAGGTCTAGACCTTAATACCTTCTGTTTGGCTATTGGCTTTATCTTAGAATCCATCTTTGCTATGTCTTGTGGTAATTCAATCTGTACTGCTCCAACTTTTTCTTCCAATGCAATTTTGAATGCTCTTCTAATAATTTCTGGAATGCTACTGCATTGCGTATTGACCAATTCCATTTTGTTATGGGTTTGAACATGGTTACAACATCCATATTCTGATGAGATTCTTTGTGCAAAAAATCAGTATCAGTTTGACCGGTTATGGTGAGTATCGGAGATCTGTCCATATTTGCATTTACTACACGCGTTGTAAGATTTGTCGTTCCTGGCCCTAAAGTAGAAGGACATACTCCTACTTTTTGTGTCGATCTCCCATACATATCTGAAAGAAAGGCAGCTGCCTGTTC
>DATDNG010000558.1:0-4604 GCA_036518375.1 Nitrososphaeraceae archaeon
AGTAACAAATGAACAAGTTCTTTTGCTTTTGCAAAAAATTCGAAATCACCCATCTTTTTCAAGCATTCTTTTAAATAATGATGGTTCCGTAGAACGGTTAAATGAAATAGAGAGACATTTTACACCACACAAAGAAAAGGATTGTTGGTTCTAATTTTCATCTGATTTTAAAACCTCCTCTTGTATCCTATTTTTTAGCAATATTTCCGACTATGTATCATACCTTGGTGATCACATTTTATGTTCGGAATAGAGCCTGAGAAGATATATTCAATAAAGAATTGTTGGTTCCCAGATATAGCGGATAGACGACTGATATGATACTATCATCTTTGGTTTCGTGTGTCACTCAACGCTTGCCAATGGAGGAAGTATATAGTTATATTCCTGAGTCATATATGGTGGCAACCTCTAGGGGCGAAGACATTGAAAAAGCAAAGGAGGATTTGGAAATTGCAGTATCAGGCAGAGTAAAACATATGATTCAAGAGAAACTAAAACTATGCAGGGACGCTGGAGTAAATAGTGGGGTATCTTATAAAATACAGACAGGCAAGCCACTTGACGAAATAGTTAAAATTTCTTAAGAGATAAATGTTGATCTAATAGTAATGGCAAGTAGTAGATTTCTTCGTCGGATACTTGCAAGTACGACTAGAAAGGTAATAGATCATGCTACAAGACCTGTACTCGTAAAACATCAGATGGGTATGTTATAATATAATATCACTATCGGATTTGGGACATATGATTAAGGCCTGCTTCTACTGCTTCTTCATGTATAATATCCTATTTATTTGACTTATATATATAATATGAAGATTAAAAAAGATCTAACTTAGCATTAGCATGAAGTTTTTGCTGCCACCTGCGCATGGCTCTTCTGTATTATTTTCCATCCCCTGCCATGTATTCTATTTGAATGCCATATATCGCGAGATTAATTTGTTACTTTGAGATCAGTGAAATGAGTCGCTGCTTGTATGCACTTGTTTTATATGCGTCGTGAATTCGTCAGTACTGTTAAATTTGTTACCACAATATTCGCAGACTATATGGATTTGATTCTTCGGTAACTCTTGTCCGCAGACCACAACTTAACAATAAATTAGAAGTATAAAAGGGTTAAAAGGTTAAGATTGTGAAGAATGATGTTCTAGTTATGCAGATTTATGCATAAGCAAAGCAGTAGTGGAATACGATGGTTTGTTCTATAAAATTATATAATGACAATTAACTAACTGAAGGAAAACATTAAAGTATTTGTATTCCACGAATAAAAAATACTTGTGCACTATAACAAGACGTTACAGGGTTCGGGTCAAACAAATATTATTGACGAACTCACGTTGTCCCTGAAAGCTTTTGACGTGTAATACTCATGATAGGTGCTGACGACCAAAAGTTATTAGCTCAACGCATCAGGAAGCTCAGACTCGTACTTTGGCTTAGTTCCTCTTATTTCTCTGCTTCATTGATCACCGCGTTATTGACTGGTAGTCTAGCTCTACTTTCAGAAGCCGGACATACGCTCGTCGATGTCGCAGGCTTTGCGTTGGCTCTCTTTGCCATCACTTACACTCGCAAACCACCTACTCCCCAAAGAACTTATGGTTTCTATAGAATAGAAATTCTAGCTTCGCTGGTAAACAGTGTGGTGTTGGTTTTGCTTTCCGTGTATATCCTGTATGAAGGTTTTAGACGTGCTTTTGAACCACCACAAATTGAAAGCTTGCCTATAATAATAGTGGCAACAATCGGGTTAGCAGTCAATTTTATGGGAATGCGATTACTTGGCGGGAAACACTCTCCACCACATACAGGAGACAGAGATGAATTACAGTTCAAAAAAGATGAAGAAAGTCTAAATGTGAGAGCTGTGTATTTAGAAACCCTCGCTGATACCATAGGTGCAGCGGGCGTCATCGCTGCGGGTATAGTTATGCTAATTACTAAATTTTATTTTGCCGATTCGATTATCAGCATCGGTTTGGCATTGTTTATGTTTCCAAGAATATGGTCCATAATGAAGAAAGCAATTCACATATTGATGGAAGGATCTCCATATAATATATCACATGAAGAAATAAAAGAGTCAATACTTCAGATAAGAGGTGTAACAGGCATTTTCGAACTACACATATGGACTATAACGTCAGGGATGCATGCGCTGTCAGCTCATGTGGTCATAATTGATACAAGTAAGTCGCAGTTGATTCTACGGGAGATAAATTCCGTTCTTGAAAAGAAATTCAAGATAACGCATGCAACAATTCAATTAGAAACATATCATTCAGAATCAGGCAGATTCTGAGCATCAATCTTGTTGCTTGTTTGTTCGGTTAATCAACATAAAATCATTCCTTTCAATACTGAAAGGTGTTGTCTCTTGCCAGCTTCAGCTATAAGTAAGTAATCTGAAGAAACTCATAATTGCTTAGAATCTATCCTAAAATTATCCTCCGATATACAGTTATGCAGCATAAAAGATGTACCAATCCAAGATATTTTCTGCTTTCATTTCGTATCTAATCAGTAGTTTTCTGACTTATTAAGAGTTAACCATAATGATTATGAGAACTACTCCAGATAACTCACCTGGGAACATCGATGGACCATATGTGGTTATAGCGGCAAATCTTTCATATAGGCGTACTAACAGCAATTAATTACGCACAATATACCTTAAATAGCATTGTTGTTAACTTCTCCTGACTAGAGAGGCACGAAATGATGAGGATATTGCTTGTTGACGATGAACCTGATATTACGTTGCCTTTTAGCATAGGTCTAGAAGATAGTGGATTTGAAGTAGATGTATTTAATGATTCTGTGATGGCATTGTCGAACTTCAAGGACAGCTCATACGTTTTGGCTCTTCTCGATATCAAAATGCCAAAAATGAATGGTATTGAATTATACAATGAACTGAGAAAGATAAATAAAAAATTAAAGGTTTGTTTTATAACTGCATTTGATGTACAAAAAGAGGACTTAAACACGCTTTCTGCATTGAATGGAGCTCCTGTTATCATTCGAAAGCCAATTGCAATTGCTGATTTAGTAAACAAGGTTAAGTTAGAAATAGGCTCTAATCAAGCTTGATTTAAAGCTAGGGCAAAGATAGGGATCCCAAGAGGTTTGCTATTTTGATACTATGAATAGGGGTAATGGTTCTTTCAAATATGCTGGAATTTAGGTATTAAAAGATATGCACTCTTTCAAAGAGCAGAAACACCCGGTGCCAAAAATATTAATGTGCTATATCATATACTCAATATACATTTTGCAGTGCTATGTCCAAAACAGGTACTTTTCCTCCTCCTCTGCTGTACATTTATTATAAAAAATAGACATTGGAGATTGAGTTTAATGGTTATTTGTTGCAAATCATCTTACTACCAGTACAGAGCAGGTTGCGTAAGTTACTACTCCGGCAGCAACACTACCAAGCACTAGCTTTTTAAAACCAGACCTCCCCTTAGTGCCCATTATAATTAAATCTACAGCTTCAAGTTCAGCGTACTCTACTATTTCTGCTTCAATAGACATCTCCCTCTCAATAAGTTCTGTTTTTAACTGAACTTTGTTTTGTTCGGCATTTTTAACGATTCTGTTAAACCATTCCTTGGTCTCAAGTTCATTTTTTTCTTTCGCCTCTCTTAATTCATTTGGAGGCTTTGGAAAACCGATGGATGCCGGGAACGAAATATTTGATACGGTTAATGCAATCAATTGAGCATTATCTTTCTTTGCGATTTCTATGGCATACTCTGCTGCATCCATTGATGCCTGTGAACCGTCTACTGCAACCAATATTTTGGAAAACTTTCGAAGAGGCAATTCATTTAACTCACCTGCACGACTTAAAAACTTAATTGGAGAATAAGCTTTTTCTTATTGGGGTAGTTATTTTCAGTCAAAGTTCCTCGATACACAAAAGAAGCAGAGCCATTTTAATTTATGTTTAACTGTTCTTTCTGACGAAGAATGTGTATTTAAATAATTCTCATAATAATATATCTACTGTAATGATTGAAGGAAAAGAGAAAGGAGCTAATTCTTTTTTATCTATGCCAGTTTCATCACTTTTGCATTCAAATGTTGCGATACTCGACCGGTTTAAGACTGCTGCAGATGCAATTGCTGCAATGAAGCAAAACTCTATACGTTCAATTCTTGTTTCAGACTCAAATGGAGAAATAATCGGACTGATTTCAAAAACGGACATTCTTTACAAAGCAGCCTTTTTACATAAGAAATCACCTGCAAGTGTGGTATTAGAGGAAATAATGTCTAGGCCAATAATCTCTATAAACCCAGAGATGTCTGTTGCTGACGCACTTTCAGTAATGGAAAAACATGTCATACGACAGGTTGTCGTAAGTAGCGGATCAAAGGTTTATGGTATCATAAGTAGAGACGATATCATGGTAAAAATGGAGAGAGCGCTAGTGGAAACCGCTACTGCATTTAAGATTGACGCTCCACTTTGTGTTATGAGCCCATTTGCTTCGACGTCTTTGATAGACCGAGGCTCAACATTGACATGTCCACACTGCACAAGAGAATATCAGAGTAAAGAATTACTCTCTAGCCATGTG
>DATDNG010000559.1:0-6091 GCA_036518375.1 Nitrososphaeraceae archaeon
TATGAAATCTTTCTTCATTCCTTTCTTCTCACATAAAAGACACTTATAATTTACTGTTGGCAATAAGCAAGAAGGTATGTAAGTCTTACGCAATTGTATAGAACATCATGTGTGCTGGCAATATTATTTTACGATATAGGAGTCTATTTTGAGCATCATTTATTTTCTAATATTCCAGAATAGCCAAAGTCACAGCAGAGGCGTATCGATCATAGCTAATATAGCTAGCAACACTTACCTTATTATTTCCAACAATGTATTTGATGATGGTGATAATAATAGCCACCACCACCAACTGGTGTCATTTGTTGGCCTTTCCAATATATTCAGAAATTACCTTATCTAGAACGTTGTAATGAGCGTCGCTTATCCTTCCCTTTATGTACAACTGAGTAACTTCTTTTCTCACATTATCTAAACGAAGTAGGTATTCCTGATGCTTGTTGTCCCCATTTTTGTTCAATGAGTCATATGTATTGCTTATTGTTATTAGATACTTGTTTAGATACTTTCTCTGTCTGTTTCTGAAGAACCAACTAATGATAATTGAAATAACCGATACAGGTCCTAGAATGATGGCTAAATACTGTTCTAGCGAAAGGGTCTGTTTAAAATTAGCCGTTAAAGTTCCGTATTGGGATGCTGTAAAATGAATAGGATTGGCTGCCGAGCCATCAACAAGACCAGACCAGGAGCTAAATGAATACCCATGGGAGGAATTAGCCGTGCATGCAATACCGGTCCCATTACTGATTCTAATAGAGACGTTCGAAAGAGGCTGTTGTCCATTGCATTCTAGGTCACCCACATTAGGAGGGTTGACATTAAAAGTTACTCTAACTATCACCGAATCTTTGTTACCATCTATAATAGATACAATATCAGATCCTGTGTTAGTTACATATATCATGTTGGAAACAGAATTCGCTGCCACAAGACTTGCAATTAGAGGAAATTTTGCCAAAATAGGCATATTTAACACAGGGTCACCGCTTGCTTGAGGTCGTCGAAGACTTGGATTGACTGTTATTGTACTTATTACCTTGTTGGTCTTACCATCTATTACAGATACAGTACTAGACTGTATATTAGTTACGTATACTTTGTTTGTGACAGGATTAGTAGATACGCCTACTGGCCTTTTACCAACATTAATAGTAGCAGAAACGTTACTTGTTCTACCATCAATAACGGATACAGTACTAGACAGATGATTGCTTACATAGATAACGTTGCTACGAGTATTAGTAGATATGCCTACTGGACTTTTACCCACAGTAATAGTAGAATACACTCTGTTGGTATTACCATCAATAACTGAGACAGTATTGGATTCTATGTTGGTTACATATACTTTGTTAGTAATTGGATTAACTGCTACCCCGTAGGGAGCCTTGCCTACCGGTATTGTATCTGTCACCTTGTTAGTTATTCCATCTATAACTGATACAGTACCTGAATTGATATTGGCAACGTATATCCAGTTCGAAGAGGGATTAACAGCTATACCGACTGGAGAATTGCCGACAACTACGTTAGATAGTTTTGTATTTGTTGGACCATCTATAACAGATATCGTATTAGAACCCCTGTTTGTTACATACACTCTGTCATTAAACGGATTTACAGCTACGCCATAGGGAAAACTCCCTACTGCGATAGTATCCTCTAGATTGTCTGTCACGCCGCTTATAACAGATAAGGTATTGGAAAACTCATTTGTTACGTATACCTTTTTGGTAACCGGATTTACAGCCACGCCAATAGGATAGCTATCGACTGCGACTCCTGGTTGGCCTAACCCCCCGTCCGAGTCAACTTTTTCTCCTGCTATTTTTGATCCATTATTATCAGTCTCCACCGCGGCTTCTACACTAGGAACAATTGCTGTCTTTGGTGTCGGTAAATCCTGCGTCCATTTATTTAGGAGTGAATTATAATCTATAGACCATTTATTTAGTATCCCAAGCAGTGTCTCTTGAACATTTATCTTCTTGGATGTACCTGCGTCAATTACTAATTCAGCTGATACTGATAAAACAGTTACTATAATAATAATAATAATATATTTTGTTTGTACTTTGCCACAAATCTGCAATACTTTTGGATAAGACTACGATATCATATAAAAAGCTGCTTATTTTCTATGCGGTACGCTGTCAATGTTATTGACTTGGTAGATGATTTGGCTCTGTTAAGTTGAGCAAAGACAATTGCTAAAGCTCAATCAGTTTAATGTTATATTGTAATGTTTGAACGTAACAGGACTTGACCATTCATTATTATTAGATATGCATTGTACTTGTATTTCCTTGGATTAAGCCTTAGAAGTACATCGAAGGGCATTAGCAGTGTTTATAGATCGTAGTAACCATATTGCCATATGGTATTGGATACAGGAATTCGATCCAAAGGATGTTTTTCCAAACAAAAAGAAGTAAGGCCAGAATAATTGCCATGCAGAAACCATTATTCAGATAGGAGATACTGATGCATAGCTTTGGATTGCGGTTGAGCCAATTCATTACAGAATACATGGTGTTCATATTTCAAATCATAAGAATATGCTAGTTGCCGAATCATTTATTTCTAAAATCACTGATTAAGCTTTATGCAAAACACATAGTATATTCTGATGGTGGTACATGGTATCCAGAAGCTTGCAACTCGCTGGGACTAAAACATATACTGCATTCATCATTTGAAAAAAGCATGATCGAAAGAGCTATAGAATTTGTTAATGATAGAACTGAAGGTTTTGATGATTATTATTATCCATGTAGCAAAAGCACACTTGTTGATTGTAATATAATAGTTCATGTTTATCAATGGATGACATTGTTCATATCTTTACATAATTTGTCCAAATCACAATCTAAACTAAGCATTTTGAAATTCTTGGTAAGAGGAGGAAAGGTGCCTTAACTTAGCAGGGCCGATGATTTCTACAAATAACTTATATATTATACTCGTGCAAACTAGTGCACTCTATAAAATAGCGGCGAAAGGAATTATGAGAGAAATAAGAAGAATGAAAAACCTATTTATTGTTCTATTATCTTTTGGTGTAGTAATAACTTTAACTATTACAAATACAGGATTATCATATCAAGAAACTAAAGCTCAATCTGAAAAAATTAGGATTATTGCAGTTGATGACGCATTTAGCGACCTAAGTAGGAATTTGACAACTTCAACAGGGACAGACAATGGAACTGGATAACTTTACATGTGACATATAAAGCATTGAATCTAGGTTAACTAAATCGATTCTGTTATCCATACATTTTAAGTCCATCGCTTCCTTCAGCTTCATCTATAATTAGGCCAGAAGCTTGCTCCTACAGCATTCGATATGGATTTTTAAATCAAGGAATAACCTTTAAGCATACCTTTGATAAACCTGGAACATTCAATTATTATTGAAGCGTACATCCTACAACTGATAGTATAGTAGTGTTTTCCTATCTGATCCTTTGAGCTTGGTGGAATAGACGCAACCGTCTAAGTCAGTCAGGAACATCTTATTCTCTTTGAGATTTAGAGCGATACCGATTCCCTCGATCAAAGGTGTAACCAGAATCACCGGAGCCTGTCTACTTTTCAGATCCCCATCCATCGGGCGATTTACTATGTTACCATTCGGAGGATCGCTATGATTTGCCCAAAACAAGTACGGCTGTTAAGATCTAGATCAATTGACTCCAGGCAGTCGAATAAAACTTTAATGTCAGTGCAGTCGGCCGCGCTCTGGTCCTTTGGTGCTTCGATTTTGTCGCGAAAGATGCTGCCCTTTCCGGCATTGCCCGGACTGATGGACCGTGTCAAGTAAATTTGTCCGCGCTCGACATCAAGGGAGATTCCCAGATCATTTCGTCTCTTCAGAGCGATCGGCGTCTCTATTTAGACTTCAATGTTTGAATCATCTAGATTTGAGTGCATGGGTGCCATGCCTTCTAGATCCGACCAATACAGCTTCTCATTCTTCTTATCTAGATAGAGTTGTTTTGGCCTGAACGTGCCGTCCTCCAGAATGCTCATTTTATGATTTCGCCGGTCGAGTTCATCGCACTCAATGAAAGATTCAACCTTTTTATTAAATGATGATATATTCAATACCTTAGTCTATGTCTGACCTCAGCCAAAATGTGGGTTGCTATCTTATTCAGCGATTGTACGATTATGGAGCTCGTCATGTCTTTGGTGTCCCCGGAGATTTTGTGCTTGGATTCTATCAAGAGTTAATTCAGTCAAATAAATTGAAAGTTATTAATACATGCGATGAACAAGGAGCAGCATTTGCGGCAGACGCATACGCTCGTGTTAATGGATTAGGTGTTGTATGTGTGACATATTGTGTAGGTGGATTGAAGGTTGTTAATGCCACAGCTCAGGCATTTGCTGAAAAATCTCCACTTATAGTGATATCTGGTGCTCCAGGAATAAATGAACGTATAAAGAATCCACTTCTTCATCATAAGGTTCGAGATTTTGACACACAGCAAAAAATCTTTGAAAATATCACTATTGATTCTGTTCTTGTAAATAATCCAAGAACAGCCGCCAAAGATATTGATCGGGTGCTATCGTCAGCCAGTAGATATAAAAGACCAGTATACATCGAGTTGCCACGAGATAAGATATCAATACCTATTTACCAAGAGCGATATGTAGGCTCTTATCTTGCCAAAGTAGAAGAAGGATATGAAACAGACATTGATTCCATGCAAGAAGCTTTAGCGGAAGCAACTACAATGATAAATTCTTCAAAACGACCAGTAATTGTTGCAGGAGTAGAAATACATCGCTTTGGATTGCAGGATAAATTACTCCAACTAACTGATAAGACAAGAATTCCTGTAGCATCGACTATCTTGAGTAAGTCGGTAATAAGTGAAGATTATCCAACATACATTGGAGTATATGAGGGTGCTATGGGACACCAATCAGTCAGAGAATACGTTGAATCAAGCGACTGTTTGATTTTACTAGGCGCACTCATGACAGACATTAATTTTGGTATTTCCCCTACACCCATAGAACAAGCTAAAAGCATCTATGTCACCAGCGAAAAATTATCGATAAAACATCATAACTTTGAAAATGTCCTTTTACAGGATTTTCTTTCTAGTTTGATACAAGCACCTTTGACAAGAAGGGATTTTGTGCTAGCTGGGAAACAAGGTAATATAAAGAATAACAGCAACAATAAGCCTTTCTCGGCTGCAAGGAACCAAAAGATAACTGTGAAACGTCTATTTGAACGTCTTAACCTCTCTCTTAGTGATAATACAATTGTCATAGCCGATGTCGGTGATTCTTTGTTTGGTGCTCTTGATTTGACTATCCATGGCCAAACAGATTTTTTATCTCCTGCTTATTATTGCTCAATGGGATTTGCTGTTCCCGCAGCTATTGGAGCTCAATTAGCTAATCCTATGCTTCGTCCTATTGTAATAGTAGGAGATGGTGCTTTTCAGATGACTGGCATGGAGATATCAACGATTAGTAGGTTTGCTTTAAATCCTATTATTATTGTCTTAAATAACAATGGATACGGAACGGAGCGTCCTATGCTCGATGGCCCCTTCAATGATATATTGGCTTGGAATTATTATCGTATTCCTGAGATATTAGGTCATGGCAAAGGTTTTGTCATACAAACAGAAGACCAATTGGAAGGATCTCTCTTAGCTGCTGAAAAAATTTATTCTAAAGAACTGTGTATCTTGGACGTACGTCTAGACACACATGATGGGTCACCAGCGTTGCAGCGGCTTACTGAATCGCTAGGTAAAAAAGTGCATTAAAATACCAAATAAACATGGTAGTAATTGGTAGAGTAACAATAGCAAGCATACAAACATTCCTCTATTATCAATGAAAGCAACATGTAATTTGCTCATTTACATGTTATTGGATGAACCAGAGAATCAAGAACGATGAGGGGTACTTATTATTATTATTATGATTCAAATAACGCCTTGTGATATTGATGAAACATTGTCAGACAAAGAGCAAGAAATAAGGAGGCTCAAGCTTGTAGCAATGAAATCATATGATGAAGACACTGTTAGAAGAGCCATAGATG
>DATDNG010000560.1:0-4275 GCA_036518375.1 Nitrososphaeraceae archaeon
TCGGCTCATACTATAGAGTAGTATAGGAATAGAGTTTTGTCGGTAACAATATTAGAAAAAGAACATTTGTAATATACTAAAACAAAAGAATTCATACTCATTTGTTGGACATGTGGTCCTTCTCTAGGTTGTCTGTCGTACATTGAATATATTGCCTAGGAGAATATTAAGTTAGATTAATAATGTAGTAGATGCATCTATAATTTTACTGACTCGATAGATATATATGTATATACCTCTAAATCAGTTCAACCAGGCTATGTATATATACTACGAATTCGATTGTATTGGTATCAGATACGGTTGAGCATCTTATAAACAATCACATTTTCATAATACAGATCTATTTATTATGTGTATTTTATCCAATATCAAGATAGCCTATGAGGTTCATTTGAGCAAAAATCCCCTTGTTATAGGACAAAGTCATATATTTACGAAATTTTTTACCTTGCGCAACGGTATTAACAAACGGTTAACAAAGTGTCAATCACCTATTTTGTAAAATAATGGTAAAATAATACACATTATTTTACCGTATCCCAGAAAAACAGGCTTAATATTATGTATCTATATACTATGAATTAGAACAATGTCAATATACAAGTTAAAGTTTGTTATGATTGTATCATTGTCGTTATAATCAGACTTTGAAAAGACACTTGAGTAGGATTAGAAATATAATATGCTCAGGTACGGCCGTCCCATCGCATTAAGCTTTACTAAAATTTGTGGCAACAAATTGTGATAATACTACTAGAACATATGGTATCAATGAGGGAGGATTGTCATACGATAGAGGCCCTTTCCGTAACTCATATCAATACGTCGGAACAGGGCACAACCATGGAAGAGCTTCGTTTGCGATTCTCCTGCCTCTAGCCTGTATTGTAGAGGTGTAAAAGTATTAAATCCACAGGAAAATGATCCATAGGCGCTTATTCGGATATCTTGTTAAGTCATAATGTAGGACGACAAAGAGTGTGACCGATAACCTAGGTCAGGTATGCCAAATGAGCATGGTTAGCCAAATTCTGGAACATTGAGATCAGCATTGAAGTTTTTTTAATCAAACTATTCAGATGTATTTTGTTACATTTGTATAGTTGTTTGGTTATTGTATTGTAGTATTCTATTCTGTATTTATAGGAGAGATTTCATTTAATTATAACTATGATATTGTTTTCAGCTCTGATTGGTGAACTGAAATCCAATATACATAATAACAGAAATGCTTTGTATGCTATTTTAAAAAAACATCCAAACTTAGCATATCAAAAGGTTAACGAGATTGCAGTTTTCACTGGTTCGCACTATAATTTGAACTTGCAATTGCATTTTCCTGATTCAAAAAAAATTTATGATATCAATTCATACGGAACTGAAAACATTGGAATAGTGGTCGATAAATTTCGTAAAACTTTTCCTATTCCTAGGGAAGATATAAAACGAAAAGCAATTGAGATAATGGGCAATAACATTCAGCCTCAAGACGCTTACATGTACGAAGGGAAGGAAGGGATTAAGGTAGTTTTAGAAAACGGGAGAATAGAAATCCTACCTGGTTCTATCCATTTATGGTGCAAGATAGATGAAAAAAAATTAAAAAGTTACTGCGACTGGTTGATGCAAAATGTTTATTTTTGAAAATTTGAGTTGTTATGCGCAGTAAAAACTGTATTGGATACCGTTGCACCCACAATATGTTTATGATTTTCCCATTATTTCGGGCTAGACCTGGCAAAGTAATCTTGTGCTTGGTGTATGTTCATAATTTTCCCCTACTAACCAAAGCGCCGCCGCAACTCACTGACTGAACATGATTGCCAGGTAACCAATAATAGTTATTTTTGACTGGTGCCTATGGACTGTAGCATTGTAACTAGTCATATATTGCTACAAATACATATCAGAGGACTATAAAATGACTATATGAAAAATCATATTTTCTTACCAACTAATTCATAACTATATTGAAGTTGGTTTTGTGCGTTATAGACCTCTGCTTTAATTGGTAAAGGGATGTTATGAGCTATCCATATGCGGCTAGTTTTAGACCCTATCGTGTAACTTAATACGTAAGCGTTAAAAGTTCCAGCATTTGTTTTGATGCTCTCTTGTGCAACAACTTTTACAGGAATTGTTGTTACACCGACAGAAATTGAATTCCATTCTGCCCCAATAACCAAGTATTTTGCATCTCCTAGTGTAATATCTCTAATTTCTAAAATTGATGATTCTATTGGTTCGTAATACGGTACAAAACTTTGGTTGATAGGACCAGCATTAATTAATTGCTGTTTTGATAATAAAACCGTGCCGTGAGTGCTAGCTGTTGATGCTGTTCCATTAGTTATATGAATGATGGCTCTCCAATTATTATTGTTATCTTTATCTTGAACAAAATTTATGGATACTTGTGAGTCTATGAGCGAGCTATGTTCTCCTAAGCTACTCCAAGGCGAACTATGACTTCCAATTCTTGTCAAAGAATAGTTCAAAACGGTTCCCTGGCGAATAGGCTGACCGACGACCCATAAATCGGCTGTAGTTGGTGGGTGAATAATTGAAGGACTAGGACCAGAAAATCCTCCGCCAATTGCAATAATTATTACACTTACTGATATTCCCAGCAAAGCAAAAATTCCTGATAATAAAAAAACCTTCCGCTTAGGAGACATCGATTTTGATTGATAGTTGTAATTGTGGTTATTTAAGAGTAAAGAAATAGTTTAAGAACAAAAGTTTCCTTATTTTCGATAAAGAGTTTTCCGAAGCATTTTGTCCTTGTTATAAGAACTACTAATCAGATTATTGCTGCCATTATTACTAGAGATATCTTCGCCGGATTTTCCAGTGTAGATGTAGGTGGCGCTGATCGGGGCGCGCGTCCCCCAGTTTCTCCTCATCCTACAGCTACGACATCAAAGTTCGCATTCTCTACGAATTCTCCTGTGGGCTGACCTTGAACGGCATCAATGCTTACTAGAACCTTGGCTGGACCAGCTTTTGTAAATATTATATTCGACTGCTTACCAGTCCCATCTTGAGCGTTTTGATTATGAACGTCACTAATTACTTTACCACTCGAATCTGTAACCTTGAAACTATAGGCGACCCCGTTCTGTATAGTTTTTGAATTGTCCTGAAAAATCACGCCAAAATTTGTGGGTTTTCCAACCGGAATTGTCTGTGGATCCCATAGCAATTGTATATAATATGTTCCACGTGCTGTTTGTATGGTCAAGGGCGGTTTTGGAATTTCAATTTGACTTTTTGGTGTCGGAGGCTGGCCCTGACCAGTTGTTTGAAGATCAAATGCATACTGAACAGGTGGATTTCCTGTTGTTACATCTGCAAAGGTTTGTGCTTTGACAGGATAAGGAAGATTGGGGGCTATCCAAATATTGTTGTCCACTCCTTTGTGATAAGTAATTACCTTCGTATCAAACGTCCCAGCTGGTACCGTTACTTTTGCTGAAGCACCTGGAGCAATTTGTGATCCGCCTATGGACGCAATCTTACCCCAATATGCAGAGCTCAACGATTGACCGGGTTTGGGTACAAAAGATGCAAGCCAGTGTATTGAATTAGTGTATGCGCTTAAATAAGGAGACATCTTATCTGGCGTCTGGGAACTTCCTAGAACACTTAAATCCAAATCGCTTAAATGCAAAGTACCATTTATGACTTCTCCCTGATCAACTACATAGGCTGGAGCGACCCAGTATTGTCCTGCGCTATTAAATTCTTTGAAATAAATAGTCATTATAAAAGGTCTACCATTATTAGTATCTTGATTCTGGATCTTATATGTATAATAGGTATTTGGTTGAATACCTTTTCCAACATACCATGAATCGCTTTGTCCGTAAGCATTTTTTATTATGCCACCAGAGGTATGTGCGATGCTTGTTATGGCTGTTGTAATCAATATGGCTGCTAAGGCAAGACCAAATCTTCTACTCTTGACATTAGACTCTTTCACACTTCTCATAGTACAGATAGGTTAGATTCGAGTTGATAAATGTTTATCTAGGATTATTGTACGTTTATCCATATATCAAAACACATAGCAAGAAGATGTACGATTAATAATCTATCTTTTGTCGTAACATATCATTGGTAGGTTTTATTGACATTTGAGCATCAAAAGATTAGAAGTAAATATAAATTGTTCTATTTTTCTTTAGAAACAAGATACCCATATTTCCTGGTTCGCCTAGATAAACAAATAAGTAGAGGAATAAAGGTAGTTGCTTTCAGTATATGTGT
>DATDNG010000561.1:0-2855 GCA_036518375.1 Nitrososphaeraceae archaeon
AAACGCTTATGCATATAAAACAACATCCTGGTATAAGATACAGACAACTTCTACGTCTAAAGATAAGACAAAACCTTTTTTGGGCTTTCGCATATAATGCTGGATTGATTCCAATAGCTGGTGGCATACTAGTGCCTTTTACGGGCGTTGGAATATTTGGATGGCTTCCTATGCTTGCAGGTTTAGCAATGGCAATGAGTTCTGTAACAGTAGTTGGGAATTCTATATTGCTTGGAAGGTACAAACCAAGGTTTGTAACTACCAAACGAAAGAGAGAAGAGATCTATAACGAGGAGGATCTCAAAAAGGCTTATTCCTTACAAACAGCTACTAGATTGTAAGGAACTTCAAATAGGTATAATATGGATGCACTAGTGAATTTATTGTGGTGCATTTAACTATACCCCATTATCTTGCACTCGCTATCCTAACAAACTTGTAGCCAGATTTTTCTAGCCTATCTTTTATTTCCTGTTTGGTTATAAATGACGGATCAAATTCAACTATAACGCTATCTGTCATATAATCAATGTCAATCTTCTTGATTGCTTGCTCATTCTTCAGTTGGTTCTCTACAATTGATTTGCATGATGTACAATACATTCCAACCACCCTAAATGACGTTTTTTCTGTTTTTTGCATTGCGATATTGATATAGTTGAATTGTCATCTACTAAATAGATCTACCTGTAACATTCTAAAAAAGATGAATCGACATATTATAATTAACCTTTATTCTTCAAGTTAAACTAAAGCATTTTCTACCACATAAGCAATTAAAAATTGTAGAATAATCCGTTAGAAGAGTATAGATTACATATAGCTATCCCAAGTCATTTTGAAGATTCTATACCAACATGTCCTCTTTTTTTAACCGTTTGAATAATACATGTTCATCAATTGGAAAATCACGTGATCTTGGCATTCTATGCCAATCATCGTCATCTGCCCCAAGCCTGATAGCTATCTCGTCCATCTTATCTTTTATAACGGAAGCATCATTAAGGTCAAGAAACTGTGTATATTGGCAAATAAAGATTTCAAGGAAATCTATATACCTAGACGTCCAAGGTATGATATAGATTGTCCAGCTCAGTCGGTTAGTATAAAGCAAAAATTATTTTAAAAGCCTTTACATTTGTAACTTGCGTTATATCATCATTACCATCATCATAATCATCTTCAATTATTATTGAGGATATCCGATCTTCTAACTCTTGGACATCACAATACAATAATCTTAGGACATTTCTTAGGAGCTTCCAAAGTTCTACTTTATAGACATCGATATCAAGATCTTGATAGTTTGTGGAATGTCCCTTATACCAATCTTCCTGCAGACCAGTTTTGTAATATTTAAGCTACACTGTTTTTTAGCGATTTACCTATTTTGTGCTGCGGTGTGTAACATTGGTAGTCATCAGAATGATGGATTATCTCTTAACAAATAAGCCACGTTATTTGCTTGTTGACGAAATCGACAAGATGATTTTATGTTTGATTGGACTAAATTGTCATCCTATCATCATCAACGTACCTTGCTCGTGTCCTCTTAGCAGCTTATCCACCATTTTTAATTCCGAAATTGCTCCTTGGATATTGCCTGAATTTATATCAACAATAGAGTGCTTCAAATGTGTTCTTGTATTATTAAAAAACGAATAGACAGTATCAAGCATAGCTAATTGATGTGCATACAGTTGATCATTGGCAAGGTTCAATTGTGAAATTGCTCCTTGGATGTTGTAGCCATTTACATTCTCATCTGTAGCTAACAAATGAGATTCTAGTGAATTGAATGTAGAATTCAGCTCGCCAGCCATAGGAAGCTTCATTGCCATCATTCCTTGTTGATGCAATAATCTTAGCTGTCTTAGCATATTTAATTCTGAAATTGCTTTGTCAGTATTTCGCATTTTCAAAGCGTTTTCAGCAGCTAACAGATGCTCCCTTGATAGCTGAAGAACGGGATTGGACATTGCATCAAGAGCTGCCAATTGATATTGTTCTATTTGTGTTTTAGCCATATTCAATTGTTTAAGCGCATCCTGAGTCTTACCTGTGTTAAGATTGTTTAATGCTTGCATCAAGAGCGAATCTGCAGTTTTAAATGCTGATATCATATTTTGTGTAGCATTGTAGGGTTGTTGATTTATTTGTTGAATACCACTACTACTAGCATTTTGATTACTTTGGGATGATTTTGAAGTAGAAGAAACAGCGACAGTTGTAGTTGTTGTTGCTGTTGTTGCCACTATTGCAAGTGCTAGTGCTATTATAATAGAAAACATCATTGCGGATGATTTCTTTGCTTGCACTACATGTAATTTACAGAACATGTCATTTATAAGGAATTGTCTCACAGATCCTAGTTTTGGCCTTTCTAGGTTGAAGGTCTAATAGTTTTCTTACAGCCAAATAAGCTTCTCTTTTGTTCTTGATTCAGGTAATCTACGTATTAGTATTAAAGTAATTATTACAGTTGAAGTGTCAAAGTATATAAAGGACATTAACATTCAAACAGAAAAATTACATTCATATAATTGCGACTTTAATTGGATGTCACTTACCATATTTCGTAATTCATATATTGCATAAATTTTCATACCATGGTATGGGTCGACGCTTCTGGTAGAGCAAATGCAAAAAATGTTGAAATTATATTGGATGACGGCACTAACAACGTGATATTTGATTTTGATGATGATGAAGGTGATGGGACATGCCCGGATTGAAAGCTGGATCGAGACTCTGAAGGAGGCTGCAAGAAATAAGAGGGCTATCAAAAAAGACTATGCTACAGCACAATTATCAAATCAATCTCATTTGTTAAGGCTAGTTTGATAACTCTATAG
>DATDNG010000562.1:0-2987 GCA_036518375.1 Nitrososphaeraceae archaeon
AGCCAACGGATTGAGTATTAAAGTATCTTTGTGAAGATATCGTACTTGGTGGACTAGTCTGAATTTGACCAATTTAGCTGCCGTACACTTTAATGGATCATCCTGCCTCAGCATAAATACCAGAGCTTTCATGACCGACTATGTTAAATGCTAATAACTTTTAGATAATAAATATTCTAGCACGAATATTCTATGTAGAGTCCCAATATGGAAAAAACTATACGCCATCAATAATGATTATTTAGTTAGCGTTGTTGGTTGCCACATATCATCACCTGGGTTCTGGGAAATTTATTGCATTTAGAATTCAGGGATTTCCAACAATGGTGTTAGATATAGATATCATGTTGCTAATAGCTTCAAAATAAGATTCTACGTCCATCTCAATTACTTTTCCATCATCAATGTTTATGATATATATGATGTGTAATCGTCCGGTTAGAATCTGGTTTAGACTCACTGGAGGATTCTTATAATATTTATCGCAAAGTAACTTAACCTGCTGAATCTCCGCATGTGTTCTATCCCTAGGAGGACGTCCAAATATCCTAGGAATAGGAAGGATGCTAACAGGAGGTGTAGCTAAGACAAATTGGTTGGCAAATTTACTATATCGTGCTATTTTACTTGCAATTCTTGCAGAATAATAAGACAGAGGGTCTAGCGCGTGTTCTGGAGGGATAAACCCAGTTTCTATTTCGACTATCGCAACTCCATCACCCTTTGTTGCATGGAGGTCACAAACAAGAATATCTGTAAGCTGTTTTTCAACATCAACAGTATACCCGTAATGAATTAAATGCCTTGCGCATACAAGCTCAAGAGCAGAGTGGTTAATTTTCACTATGTTCTTTTTATATAATTCTATTAAGCGCTGCTTGACAAAGTTCATACGTTCAATAATTTCTTCAGATTCTCCCAGTATCATTTTATTTGAAAGCGTATTTACGTCGGCGCTAAAGCGTTCCAAGTCCAATTGTGATATAATAAATTATAGTGGCTTTATTTGTGCTATATGGTGCATAGTAAGCTTAAAAATCCCCATTAATATTATTAATCAAAATGTCTTCAATTAACAAAGTCACGGTTCTTGGGTCTGGTGTAATGGGTCATGGCATAGCGCAGATCGCCGCTATTGCAGGTTATGATGTAGCTTTACGAGATATAGAAAAATCTTTCTTGGACAGGGCAATGGATAAAATCAAGTGGTCGCTAGCCAAGATGGTTGAAAAAAAAAAATTAACACAGACTGATGCTGATAGAGTATTTAGTCGAATTATTCCAATGACAGATCTTCAACAGGCCTTGAAGGATACTGATTTTCTTATTGAAGCAGTACCCGAACAGATGGATTTAAAGAAAAAAGTATATCATGAACTAAATAAATATGCTGAATCGAAAACAGTTTATGCTTCCAATACTAGTACGTTACCAATTACAGAGATGGCAGCATTAACAGATAGACCAGAAAGGTTTGTAGGGGTACATTTTTTTAACCCGCCCCAACTAATGCAGCTAGTTGAGGTTATTCCTGGAGGAAAGACAGATCAGAGTATCATTGATCTAGCAATTAAGTTCATTTCGCATATTGGAAAACAGCCTGTATTGTGTCGTAAGGATGTTGCAGGTTTTATTGTGAATCGGATCTTTATCCCTCTAGTCCATGAAGCAATTTATTGCAAAGATAGAGACTCTGCTTCGATGACGCAGATCGATTCTGCAGTGAAATTCAAGATGGCTTTTCCTATGGGTATTTTTGAGCTTGCCGATTTTACTGGTATCGACATTATTCATAAGGCAACAACAGAGATGTATTTACGAGACAAAAAGGTTGTAAATCCTCATCCAATGATAAAAAAACTATTTGAGGAAGGTGATCTAGGACAGAAATCTGGAAAAGGATTTTACGAATACAAAGGCAGCGACTATGAACGAATTAATCTTACAGAAGACCAGGCACAAACATATGATCCGATAAAATTAATAGCAGTAGCAGCAAATCATGCTGCTTGGATTATTTCCAACGGGGTTTGTGACATGCAAGATCTTGAATTATCACTTAAACTTGGCATGGGTTTAAAATTAGGACTCTTCAAAACCATAGATAATTTCGGAATTGAAAATGTCGTAAAAAGCTTAGAGGATCTACAACAGAGTTATGGCTCTTTCTATGAGCCTGAGAAATACCTACTTAAGTACAAATCTCAATAATCTTTTATCTGCAATTCTGGCATCATTGATTTACCCATGTAAATCGGCAGTAATTTGGTCGCCTGTGGATTTCCAGCTCGAGGTCAGTCTTTTAATCTATTTATGCCTCTGCAATAATGACCAAGCGGTTATGTATTATGAGAGTAAGTGGTAAAAGAATATTGGTTGTGATAATTATGGGTATACTTGTATCATCTGCAATAGCTGGTGCCGTATCATATTTTAACAGGTCATCTACAACAACAGCTCCAACCAATCAAACATTGCTTAATTGAAGAATAAATAATGTAGTTGATTTTTGCTTGAAATCTTTGCCAATGGGAACGTCAGCTTGCGACAGTCAATTAGGACCTATACTTGACAAAATATGGTGAAGACAAAAATATACAACAATCGCTAGATGCATGCCATAACGGAAAAGTTATCCAATATTACAAAGTTAGGAGTAACGAAGTTCCAAAAAGAATTCATTGGTCAGCAATAGTAGCAATAACATCTCGGAAAAATAATCGGAATTGAATCATGAGTCTAATAATACAATAACCTTAAGGTCATGGATTGCCAAGGAACACTTTAAGACTGCTGATCTAGCTGCTAAAAATCGGGCTTTGGTTTTTTTATGGAGATGATAAAGAAGACATTTCTAAATTATCCCTTTCAACATTACAATAGAGACCCTCTGTAGATCTACATACATACAAAATAAATAGATAAAGTCTATGATAATGGATGAATCACTACTTGCAAAAGACAGTAGACGATAAAAACATTTTGAT
>DATDNG010000563.1:0-6244 GCA_036518375.1 Nitrososphaeraceae archaeon
GCATTTGGAGTCATTATATCTTCTATGCGGACAAAAGATGATCCTTGTTTTAGATCCTATTACATGCCCCTCATTATGCAGCTGTACTATCTCCTGCCACGTCATCTCTGAATTCGTAGTTCCTACCCTATTGCAGGTTACAAAAAAATTAGCTTTATAGCCATACTTATCTAAAATTGGCTTAGCATAAATGTATTGGCTTTTGTATCCATCACCGAAAGTTAAAATTACTATATGATTATTATTTGGGAAATTGAAAATGCTTCCTTGGTTGTTTTTTCCTCCAGACGGTATTTGTGATACTGATGATGACTGTTGTTGTTCTTGATTAGTCGAAGAAAAAGGAGGGTCATGAATATATGGAATATGACCGTATACCCTAATCGAAAGATTTGACTCTATAGTCACTAAATTAAATATCAACCCTACAAGTAGTAAAGCCAAAAATACCATTTTTAACATATCAACATCTAACCATTGCATGTAAAAATTGGTATTTGAAAATTAGTTAACCAAGTTAACCAAGCCTTAATGGACGAAGCAAGTATGCAGGATTGGAACCTATTATTATACTCGACAAGGATTTCAACCGGTCCATGCATGAAAGCAGGTTTATGCAATCTTCGACATGTTCACAAATCGTTAATTCTATTTGTCTTGATGCATATAGCGTTGTCAAATCCAGATCTAAATTTGATAATATAAGGGGATGGTGCTAAGTTAACAGTGCCATTTTAACAATAGTATAATAATAAAAGACTACGGCCCCAATTGTTTATCAGGAATCTTTCTAATTGTTGGAAGACGTTTTAGTGTATTATTATGACACACGGCTATAGAAAGAATTTGTCAAGCTAAATGCTTATCTATTTTTGGGATAGGCTTTTAGTCCATTCGCCATAGGTGCATAAAGGCGTATACACACTTTTAACTTAGATTGGATGGCGTTGCGACTATTTATTACAATAAATTAGAGTTCATCCTCTGATGTAACCTTCCAAACCTTGTTCTTGTTTTAGCTCATCGTCGTCATCTTATCCTCCAAAATTCTTTTTCTTTTTTTAGCTTTTAACCTAGACTTTAGCCTAGCCAATTCGTCTTCAACAGACTTTTGTAACTCAATGTTTTGGAGTTCTTTTTCGACTTTATCTTCATTTGAAGTGTAGTCGGCCAACAGGCCACAATCTATCATTTGATCTAATGCCTCAGACTTTAGTTTCAATTTTTGAAGCTTGTCTTCTGCTTTCTTTAACGCCACTCTTAAATCTGATACTTCATTTAGTACTCCCGTAATACTTTGTTTAATTCTAACTTCAGATTCTGCAGCTGAGTATTGAGCTTTAATAATGGCTATCCGTGCCTTAATCTGTTCTACTTTAGCAGTCAAATTCCCTTCTAGTTGTTGAAGCTTATCCTTCTCTGCATCCAGGCTAGCTATCTGCTTATCTAATTTTTGTAGCTGCATCAAGTTTAAATTCTTGCGTTCAAGAATATGCCTTGCCAAACTCTCCTTATTATATTCAATTGCCAGACGAGCTTGGTGGTCAAGGACTTGAGCAGCGTCTAGTAATTTGTCTCTTTGTATTTCAAGATGCTTTTTGGCGGATAGTAATTCAGCAATGTCTCTTCGCAGGCTAGATATTGATTCTTTGTGTTTTTCAAACGAATATTCTAGGTTTTCTACTGGATTTTCAAATTTATCAATTAAATAGTATGTCTTTTGTCGTACAAATGTTGACAGCCTATTTGCAAAACCCAATTTGTAATCAGCTTTTTATATACATAGTTTATTATTAATGTTGTATCTGCAGCGGTCCGAATAAATAAACACATTTGGTTTTGCAGACCAATAACTTTGCTTACCTGTTGGCCCTACTTTTTGTCGATAATAGATCGAAAACCTGGCTAGCTGGAAGATTTATTATCATTATCTGTTATTGCTATTGCTGCAACTGTCATTCTAACATTCATTACTTTTGTCACCAGTATTATCTTGAACTCTGAAAAAGGTAGTTTGTAGATCAATCATCTATTTTACGTCTTATAGAGCATAATTGGCATCTAGGACGCATAGATGATCAATCATTCGATTCTAATGCTGGTTCACTTTTGAATATGTTTGATTTTAGTAGTAACAGACCGCAACATAAGGTTAAGATCTTCTTAATCCCAGCAATGGATTGCTGGAATCAACAAGGAGACGGAGAGAAAACAAGAAAGACAGTTCGATGCTAGAATCATATCTGTTATTGTTACAATTTGTTAAAATTGTTATATGCACTCATTCATGTTAACTTCAAGGTGTTACCGAATTTGTATATACCAACCCGAACTACTGCTTGAAATGTTTTATATGATGCAAACAAAATATTAGAAAAATTGTTATAGCGAATGTCTTGAAATATCCTTACTTTTGGTTAACGGTAGACTGAAGTAAAATGTTGCTCCTTTCTCTAGGCCACCGTTGTAATCAGCATTGTTTTCAGCCCATATTCTACCACCATGTGCTTCTACAATACTCTTGGAGATAAACAATCCTAGCCCAGTACCAGAGAAGGACTTGGAAGCAAACTTGGAAAATAACCTAGGAAATATTTCAGGATCTATGCCGGAGCCAGCATCCTTTATGCTAACAACAACTTGACTATCATCTTTTTGTATGGACAATGATATAACTCCCTCTTTAGTAAATATAATGGCGTTATTTAGCAAATTGGCAAAAACCTGCATAAGTCTATTTTTGTCAGCATCTACGAGAATAGTTTTTTCTTCTTTAGGATCATATACTAATTTCAAATTACTTTTTTCAATTTGAGTTCTATAATCTTGTACAATTGCTGATGCCAAGTCATTTATATTGAATTGCTCCTTCTTCAAATTTAGCGATTGACTTTCAATCTTTGTGGCGTCCAAAATATTCTCAGTAAGCTTCTGCAATCTTCTTCCATTTCTGATTATCACTCCTAGTAATTCATGTTGCTGACTATCCTTTATTTTAGAGCGAACAAGCTCAGTTAAAGCTAAAATTGGTTGTATTGGGGTGCGTAATTCATGAGCTGCTACGTTGATAAAATCTCTCTGCACTATTTCGTTCATTTTTAATTGCTCATTGGCTAATTCAAGTTGTCTGTTTGATTCATTCAATTCTTTTGTTCTTCTTCTTACCCTGCTGTCTAAAATGCCATTCCATTTGATAAACAACACTATTAAGATTGTAACAGCAGAGATGATGCCAATAAGAAGTATAAACATCTTTACTCCCTCAGAATAAAGTTGACTACTAACTTCAGAATATATTTGTGCAGTAGGCTGGACTATTTGAATAAAGTATAGAGGCCTGTTATGTACAAATACAGGATATTGAGTAGTTAATCTTTCGCCGCTTCCATAATCATAGATTCCGTACCCTGGATTGCCTTTCAAGAGATTACGGGTTAGTTCTTTTAGAATTTTATTATGATGTATAAAGTTTTGAGTAGTATCATCGAAAAAATTCTCCCCAGTCAACGATTTGTTCACACCATTAGCTAGCATAGTTCCGTTTCTATCATAGGCAACCAAAAACTGCGATCCTAGATGTTCTAAATTTCCATAGCGTGTAAAAAATAAGTCTGCAGGTATTGATGTTCCTACTGTTCCAAGGTATTGATGTGTATCTCTATTTATTATTGGAAAAGAAATGTAAATTATGTATTGTCCTTGTCTCTCAAAACCATCAGAAAATATTGGAACTAAACTGCTTCTTGTCTCCTTTACCCAGTCTCTAATCGAGAAATCAGCACCAAGCCAACTCTGTGATCCACCTGGGGATAAACTAATAGTCACAATATTGTTATTATCTAAAACAAATAGCCTATTTACTATGGGATTAAATTGAATATATTTTTCCTTAAGTAATTCTTTGGCATGATCGCTAGTCAGGTCCCCATGTTGTAAGAAAATAGAGTTAGCCAAACCGTCAAGCATAGTTAAAACCAAGTTAAGATCTGAACCTATATGTTCGGAAATACTCCTTGTAGACTGAGTTTGACGCTGCTTTTGTTGCTCAAAAAGACTGGTTCTGATATATTCTGCAGTAATACTTTGTATGTAAAAAAATAAGAAAAACGATAATCCTACAACCGAAATTATAGAAATGACGCCTATTCTCTTGGCCATTTCAGAAGATAAGTTCATTTATTTGCTGTCTTTTATTACTCGGCCGTATCTAATTTGCTTTTCTTTCACTATTCTCAAAACCCAGATCTGATTTACCATCCCAAAACCTTTGCAGATTTTGCGGAAGCATCGTTTAGTGCTTGTTTAGGATTCTTAAGCCCTAAACATACTTGATCAAGGGCTTGAGACACATCATTATCTATTTGTGGAAATTCCGGTACGCTTGGTCTACTGTGTCCAATAGGAATCATAGACACCATTTTATCATAGTACGGAATTGTCTGGTTCAATTCAGCTGATTGTGGACCCTCGCCTATCGTTTTTTGCGTTGGAAGATAACCTGTCTGTGCCAGCATGTGCGCAAGTATTTTAGGATCTACCATTATTGTAATCAATTCCCATGCCAAGTCTTTATGTTTAGAACTTTGTGGAATACCAAGCTCCCATCCTCCAAGCAACGTTGTAGTCTGATTATCTGCACTTGGCACTGGATACATTGGTATGAAACCTACTATTTTTTCAAGATCTTCTCTTTGGGAAGGGGGAAAGATTCCAGGCAACCATGAACCTCCTATCAAAACAGCAATTTTCTTATTTATGAAATCGTTTTCAAATCCACTCACATTTGACAATATGGGCTTTATACCTGCACCAACCTGTTGTTTTACAAATTCCGCTGCTCTAACTCCAGCTGAGCTATTGTATGCTGGAAACCAGTATGTCCCCTTCGTTGGATGCCCATGCTTCTCTGTAAGAATGTCTCCTCCAAGCATCCATAAATACGGATACCATTCTGCACCACCACAAACAACAACCCCTCCTCGTTGTGTCTCTCTGTTCTGGTGTTTAAAGATATTATTTATCTTATTAAGAGATGTAATATACCCTTCCCAAGTCTTTAACATATTTGGGTCGACGCCTGTTTGATTTAGCAGATCTTTCCAATACCATATTGCTCTAACGTCAGTCCATGCCCATATACCATACACTCTACCTTTATACAAACTACCATCAAGGTTCGTCTGATACCAATCAGAGTATTTTCCCCACTTACTTACATTGTCTGTAAGATCTGTCAAGTACCTTCTTTGAGCAAAGTCTCCAAGCCAAATCTGATCAACAGAAACAAGATCAATGGAGGTTTTATTCCCTAATGTTCTTAATATCTGTGCCCTTGTTACATTATAAGGGAACACTGTATAATTTAATTGAATGTTCATTTCAGGATGTCTTGACCTTAACTCGTCTAGTGCATCTTTTAGTAGGATATCCCAACGATCTCTCGGAGCAGACAAGATTGCCCTAAGTGTAACCTGTTCTTTGTTATGCTGTTGAGCTAATACTGACTCTGTATCAAAAGTGACGGATATCGTACTTAATATTATCATAGTAGCAAGAATGGTGACAACGACAATTTTTGGAACAAGGTCATTTCTTATCACTAAAAAAGTTACGACAAACATATTTTTAAGCTATTGTTTTTATTTTTGCACTTTTGTTGATAGCAAATCATAAAATACACGAAGCCAATAAAACTTTTTTGGCGGGTAATAGGATAACCCTTGTCGCTCAATTGGATCGTCCGTCGTACATGATTTAATCCTATTTGCCGCCAATTACATGGACTTTTGTTGCTACTGTGTGGTAGTAGCAATCACTCTTTGGTAATTCTTCGAATAAAAAGTTATCAGAAATATCTTTTGAGCTTAAAGCTCTAGACTCGTTCTTATCGTATGACTATATTACCAGCATAGCTCAATACATTTCTGCATCTTCGGTAGTTCCTTCTGCTAATCGAACTCCTTGAATACATTGACTTGTTCTATATTTTCTTTATTGTCCTCATTGTGATCACTATAGTTTTATCATTTTCTTCTATGTATACTTCTATTTCGACTTGATATCAAATAAAAGATAGGAAACCGTATTTCTTAATTCAAAATAACATATTAGACTTCTGCTGCGTTAAATGTAAGATGCGAAATCTCCGGATCCCTTGTCGAAGTGATGCATGCTTTGATTATGTTTCATAGTTTTTCTAGTCCTCTGCCTGAGCTAGACAATAAATCTTCTGTTTCTCCGATTA
>DATDNG010000564.1:0-7321 GCA_036518375.1 Nitrososphaeraceae archaeon
TAACATCTGCTATTTTCTTTCCACCTTTGATATCAGCTACCACGCTGTTCCACATGAATTTGATCTTTGGATTTTATAGCATTATATATGGAAAGGTGTCAATCCGACAAATTGTTTCTATAGTGATATAGAAATAACATATATAGCAGAGTATAGAAATCCGAAAGCTGAACTCAAAATGGTATTACGCTGTTTCTAAGCATTTATCTAAAGAAAAAAAATATTTGTTTAAGACTACGTTAAGTTTGGATATGATGATTATCTTCGTGACCCTGTATCTAACTGTCCCATGTTAGGTATTGATTCAAATGAAGTGGTATTGCTATTGCTGTTAGTGCTTTGGTCGGCAAATCCTGTTACTGAGTTACTAGTACCAGATGTCTGAACTGCCACATTCGAGTTTCTGCAATCAATGATGTATTGACAATCGCTTCTTTGATTCAAGCTTTGACTTTTGGACCCACTTTTTTCATTTTTGTTTTTGTTACTATTGTCGTCACTGTTGATTTTGATGAAGTTAGGACTAGAGGTTTCTTTGTGAGATTTGCCATGAGCATTATCTTTGAAGAGATACCCAGCATTTCTGTCCTCAGATTTACTTTTTTCATTTTTGTTTTTGTTACTATTGTCGTCACTGTTGATATTGAAGTTAGGACTAAAGGTTTCTTTGTGAGATTTGCCATGAGCATATGACCGTTGCATTGAGGATAAACCTGCTCCGGCAACGAGCATTAATGCCATTGCTGCCACAATAATGATTCCCATCGACTGATTCGTCCTGTTCATGTTTTACTTTCGTATAGCAGTAATTGACTTGAATATATTTGTGATATGTAGGTTAGTACTCTTTGTTATTTTTAATTAGTTTTATATATAACGTTATCTTAGTTAGTAACAACTAAATTAATAACATCAAATTCGACTAATTTTTATTGAGAAGAATATTATAATTATGATGTTCAGACTACATGAATGCAACATTAAGATGCAGATAGAGGAGTTATGGCTGCATGATGGTCTAAACAGGACAAGAGCTCAGCTTTAGCATTTGGGAATTGTAATTGTTCGATTGTGCCAGTTAATTTATTAATTTAATTGTTACCTCAACTTTATAATGTTTATGTTTGGCAATCATATGGATAATATGACAAACTCCCTATTCCAAAAAGATGGATTTTCAAAGGCGGTAGCAATGACGACAATGTCGATACTATTTGTGTTTATGGTTTCGACACCCTTTCTTCAAGTACATGCACAGAATGCAGGAACTATACGAATTGTAACACATGTCATTAATCAGTATGGTGGAACCAAAGAAGCATCAGAGTTCTCAAATTGTGTAGATTCCTCTCGTGGAGGCAGCACAAGCTTGAGCTGCAGTTCGGGAGATGAAAGTGGTGCATCAGAAAGTAGCTTTAGTCCAGGTGCCTACAAAGTAACTCAGGATGGTCCAGTGGTCGGATATAAAGTAGCATATTCGGATGGATGCTCTGGCGTTATTAGTGCTGGCGAAAAAAAGGTCTGTACTGTAACTTATAGTGATATTCCTACTCAACCACAAACAGCATCAAAGAACAGTACACAGTAACTGGTCATGACATTTTGTTTATTTTTTTTAGTCTTACATAACAAAATACGGTAATTTTTTGCATCAGCACCTTAGTCACTTATTTTTCAGCCCTAGAAAGGGATGCGAGGCTTTTTCATTACATTATATACGCAATTGATTGCAAATAATATGGCTCATAATTATAAAACAACAATTTTGCCATCGATTGTATTTGATACAAGCCGGGATTTGGTCAGATATGTTACTTGCCTTTTGCTATTAATCTTAGCTCAGCATATAAAATAGCGCTAAGGGAATTTATTTTTTTTACAAGTGATATCACTTCGATCTATATATATTCATAACTATAATGGGATATTATAGTTGCTGGTGTACTGTTGTTACTTGGCTGAATTTTGCAGTAGCTTTTTTACAAAACGCAATATTATAAAACAACAATTGCGATTGATTATCTTTGATACAAGCCGCATTTAGTCATGCTGACCTATTACCAAGATAAGTAATGGATGCTGTGACCCATATTACATTTTATCAGCTTGGTTATTTCACATCAGACATGAAGCTCTGATGGTACTTGAAAGTGATATTGTAATTATTAATATTCCTATTCCAAGTGATATTGTAATTATTTTCCGTCTATCTACCATGCCTAGTGATGTTAGCTCAGCATATGAACCCAATATTTTGGATCGGTTATTGTTCTGACAATAGTGCGAAGCTATGCATATATTGTTGATACAGTCGTTTTTCTAAATTCTCTTTTATTGAGCACAATACCGCATACCTTCACGTTTATCTTGCAAATCAAGGAGTGTATACTTTTTCAGATCACAAATGAAAGTCAGGCCACGGGTTTAATTTAAATTTCAGTCTTTGACAAGCTATCAAAAGAAAGTTAATCTCAAAGTAAATATAAATCAGCAATAAAACTGTTATATGAATCAATGTAAACACTGGGGCTGTAATAAACTCAATAATACTTGCGTAGGATGTGGTGTCATCATCTGTCCATCCTGTCTAAAGGAACCTGATACTTGCAGTTGCGAAAACAAAGAAACATGCTGCACCTAAAATTTTGCATAGATATAAAAATTCGAATAAACATATTTTTACTGAATTATTACTACGGAAAATTGGGTAACAACATATGACATGCAATAATCAATATATGCTATTTTAAAGTGCTCAGAATCAATTTTGACATTCACGAATTACACATAATATGACAAGCGACTTCTTATAGATAACTTGATTGCTTCAATCGTTGCTATAATTATGGTATTGCTTTAATATGTTATAGGGTATGTAAATTATTGTAGGTGCTTCGTATACCTTTTTTCCTTGAGTATGATTGAAGGAAGAGTTGTTGATTGAAAGAGGAGATTTGTTGTTGGGCTGTGGATCATATTTTTGAAGTAATCACAAATTCTTGCATATTTCAATTTCTAAAGTCTACTATGCTGGTTAGTTTTTATCTGTCATCCATTGGCTTCCTGCCAATGTCCACAAATTCTGTTCGTTAGTGTTACCCCCTGTTTAATCGAGCGAGCTCCAGCAATTTTTGATAATCTTATATGATGATTTTATCTAATTTCTAACACAATAAAACTTAAGTATATAACTAGTAAGAATGCCTATCCATGTGCATTTTATGGTTCAAAGGGGAAAATGTAAGGATTAAATCCAGAGTTAACATCGCTTCCGCTAGGACTATTCTGGACTAGTGACTGTGATGACATATGTACGTGACGTTCACTAAAATCATGCATTCCATGATAATTCTGCACAGAGTTCGACGACAGTGCAGTCCTAGGGCTATTCTCTGCAATGCTCGTTCCGAGTGTGCTCGCGGGGGCTACTTGTTGTTTTGAAGAATCAGTTTTTATTGAGTGTGATGGATCGATAATATGAGGTGAAGAAGCTACTGGAGTCATCGTTGCCGGCACGCCAGTAACCGATATGCTATAAAATGATGTTGCCCTCGGATCAATACCGCATATGTACTTGGCCGTAATTTTGTTATGTGACCCCTCTTTTATTGTCGTATATGTGGGACTAAGTATAAAGTTCCATCTGGAATAATCTGCTGCTCCACCTGGGCCAATTCCATTGGCAAGCTGGTATGGTTTTACCCCATTTACAATAACATATACCTTGCATGTATTAGGACTTGTTCTTATTGTTGTTGCGTCTCCAATAGTAGAGGATATTCCATATATCAGGAGATCTTTGCCTATCGGCACTTGTTGGCCTTTGGCAGGTGATACTATTTTTACATGATGCCAATTGGAATTGATAGGTGGTGAACCAAGCTGAGATGGTAAACCAAGCTGTCCTGATGAACCAAGCTGTCCTGATGAACCAAGCTGTCCTGATGAACCAAGCTGTCCTGATGAACCAATCTGAGATGGTAAACCAATCTGAGATGGTAAACCAAGCTGTCCTGACGAACCCAGCCGAGCTGGTGAATCAAACTGTGATGGTAAACCAAGCTGACCCAGCCGAGCCGGTGAACCAAGTTGAGCTGGTGAATCAAACTGTGATGGTAAACCAAGCTGACCCAGCCGAGCCGGTGAACCAAGTTGAGCTGGTGAATCAAACTGTGATGGTAAACCAAGCTGAGTGTTCTTTGCTGTGTCTACTGGAGCAATTTGTGGAAATATTAAAGTAGTATTTGTAAGAACATATACTTGTTGAGCTTTCGTAGGCGAAGTTATATTTAGCAATTTTGAAGCAAGAATATATGGTAAAACTGGAGGTTTAGCCTTCGTTGAATTTATTGGTAGCGGCTGGGCGTATGCGATAGTATGCATTTGAACAGCAAGGACAATTATGCTAAGGATGGAGAAAATAGTTAAAATTGAACTGTTGCGATCCATATGGTTCGCAATCCCTTCTTGTTGATACTTTAAATAAAGATGGTTTAACAATAGCATAACTAAGCTCAAAATGATTTTCAATCAATTCTTTTATGTACAATTATGTTGTTCGTAATGTAATCTTACAAGATTATGGTATTTATTCAGAACAAATCTCTAACTGAACAATTATTAGTTATCATAGTATTACCTTCCTTTAATGAAACAATACTCAACTCAACAATACTCTAACTTATTCTCGTCCTTTAGGGTTATTTCTACTGATATATCTATGGAAATGCTTGAGTTATAATATGTATTGTATTTTATGAACAAGCGCCAAATATTCCGTGCTCCTTAACTATGCACTAAATAGTATTCGACTTGCAATTACTTCCAATACGACATAGTCTCCGGATAGTTTGACGTCAGCCCAACGAGAAGATAATATTCAAAACCGATTAGTAAATGCCACTGACAGATCATATCATGTCTGGTGATTGTCAGAAAGGTAAGGTTGGCTTTGTGGTAATGTATAGTAAGGTACGATAAGACCTATGCGGGTCTACGCCCCCCTGTGTATGGCCTCTTTGACAATAGATAAGGTTAATTAGTAATCCTTACCATACCTAACCTAGTGACGGCGATCGACTTACCTGCTAAGAAAAACAAGAGAGATAAAATACTTGAATTAGTTTCAAATGGCAATAATTACTCCACCCAACAAATCGCAGACATTGTCGGTACCACAGCTGCAAACGTGTGGAAAGAAAAAAGCAAACTAAGGGCTAGTGGAGCATTAGTAAAGCGAAGAAAAATAGAGCAATCAACTAGAAAAATGAGCGATGAGACGATTATACTATCAACTGAAGAGATCCGAAGACGAGACAATACCCACTACGAACATATGAATATCACGGCACTCGAAAACGACGGGCTGATGGAACTATATAAAGAGTTTAATAGGGGAAGAAAACCTTGTGATATTATAGCCGACCATGGTTTTCATCCAGAAGTCGTAGAAAAAGAATATAATAGATTTTTGCAGCTCAATGAAAGAGACCCAGACTTATTACAGAAAGCTTACATCCCTAGTATAATTAAATATCCAATAGAGCCAGAGGAAGCGGACGAACTATTTTCGAAGTATAAGACAAAGGGGTATCTTAATAATAACGAGTTCATCAAACTATTAAAGTTAAAATCAGATTATGATCAGTATCATGGGATTCGCCGAGTGGCATATAATGAAATAGTATCGCCCTATGGCTATACTGCAATCAGATGTAATAATTGCTACAGACCTATCCCAGACGTCATAGTAAACATTAATACAAACATTGGAAAAGAAGTTTTGGAATCTTACAAAACAGTATGCCACACGTGTTATCTAAAAGTCTAGATGATGTTAATACATAACCGAGGATTGATAGACAGACAAAGACAGTTCTTTATTTCTCTTTGGCATTATCAAGATGGAACGGATAATAACAAGGAATCGCCTAGTCATGTAACGATAATGGCCTTACCTGCATAATGTGGCCGCACAGAAATCTGCAAGCACCCTATTTGCGGCGATAAGATGCAAGGAAACAACTCTCTTAACTTTGTCCAAAGCAATTTGTCGTTCAGAGTGGAACATGGTGGCATAAAAAATGCAAACTATCTCAAGTTGGACTTCAAGATATCATATTATATTTGTTCTCCGAAATTATTTTTTGGATGGGGCAAAAATTCGTAGCCGAATTGTATGTTATATAATTTACTTTGGACCGCAATAATAATGATAATAATAATAATAACGACAAGCCCGCCAAGGCAAGCTAAAGTACAAGATCCTATTATCCCTATTTCTGAGACTGGCAGTGAAACGCGCCCTCTTGTTGCATAAATCAGTGTCAAACACATGAAGCAGCTAATCTGAGCCACTTTTGTTATCTCAGGCGGGATAAACAGAGCCGCAAGAGATTGGAAGATAAAATCATGTAGTAGCATCGGTTCAGATGATAGTATAAACTCATCAATTACTGGTGGGAGTATATCGCCTCCATGCCTCGGTATTAACAGGCCAAGAATCTATAGAAAATATTTGTAAGACTAATACAGACAGTAATCACTTTTTTAATATCGACAAGAATATTTGGTCATTGTCTAGATAATGGAGAAGGTAAAGGAGTAGCAGCAGGAACACAAAACACAAGCACTCAAGTTCATTACTTTTGCTGAAGAGATGAAAGTTTCTCGCTGTGCCTGCATGTACCATTAATCAACTAACACTATGGCATCATTGATTGAGTTATTGTTATCCCAGGATCTTAACCTTTTGCCTTTTGTTATTGACAAAACATATAGCATCATAGTCCAATAAGTTACTCTTCTTTGTAATGTTATATCCAATAGTATTACAGTAATAGGAAACGAGTATTGTCTGTTAAATTCCTATATGGTTGTCACTTGATCTATTGCTTACTACTATGTGAATCAAAGGCAGCTAGTTCTACCATGGGTCTATTCAATACCTGCTAGAAGTGAGATCCAAATCATCCTTATCCTGTTAACACGACATTGTCATAAAATATCATTTTTCTATAACAAAAATGTAATATAATTTTTCCAAAATAACCTTATAGGAATGCACACGAAATATCGACTGAAATACAGAAATAGTGACGTCAGTATATAAAAAGTGAACAATAATGAGTAAGAACCACAAAACAACTACCTTACTAATCGCAATGGCAGCAATTGCAGCTACGTTACTAGCAGCAGGTATAGTCGCTGCTTTAGGAAGCAATCACTCTGCTTTTGCATGGAAAAATAAGGAATACAAGAAAAAATACGACAACAACAACAAGTACCAGTATGCTAGGGAAGACAAAAGTGGACGTGATGG
>DATDNG010000565.1:0-4463 GCA_036518375.1 Nitrososphaeraceae archaeon
ATTATCAAATAATTGTATGAAATTATGTTAGCCTGTCTAGTACTATCAGTACTACTCTATCAAATCATTGTTTATTACAATTGCAAGACTGGTAAAGAACATCCAAAATCAATCAAACACATGTTAGGAAGCTAATCAAAAACAACAAACCTTAACTTGAAAATTGCATCATCAAATTATGCCACGCTCTCAATTATCTAATAACAGAAAATGTCGCAAATATCTCATTTATTCACAATATGTCCAATATTGAACAATTTTGGTGATTATTTACCAGTAGAATCTAAAAACAAATGAAGATGTAGTTTAGAACATTTTTATTGATAATGCATATTAGAGATATTGCCCCTCGATAAATACATAAATAAGGGATGATGAGCATATCCTGCTGATCTTGGCAATAACCATTCTTACGGATCCTGATTTAGTCAAAAACTCTGCCAAGATCCTTTCTATTTTATCAAAAATAGACAATTTGAATATCTTTATATCCGCAGATAGTAACAATAACAATGGTCTTAAGGCCAAATCATCTACCATACAAGAGCTTAGACTATCAAGGAAGGTATACTATACTAGACTAAAGCAGCTTATAGATGCAGGTTTGATTGAAAAGTCTGATGGAGTATATAAGCATACAACGCTTGGAAATATTATTTATGAAAATGATATTCTCGGTCTTATGGAACGTCTAAAAAATACAAAACAGATGAAGATGGTTGATACTTTAAAGCATACCAAACAGTTCTCTGAAGACGAGATTGCAAATTTTGTCAACAAGATAGCTGGCGGTAGTATCAGCACATTGACAGCTACGAATGCATCGTCAACAAAAATAGAGATTGCATTGACATATCAGGACATGGTATCAGCAATAATCGAAAGGGTTCAATTCTGCAAGAATGAAATCCTGCTTGCAAGCAGGTCACTTAATGAAATAATAATCAACAACATACTTCGCAAGGCAAACTCTGGAATCAATGTTAAAGTACTAACTGATTCAAGCCTAGTTAAACAATATTTTGATCTAGAAGGCCAAAATTTAAAGTTAAAAGATGGTGACAAAAACACTGCTGAAAAGATAAACGTTGTATCAAATCCCTGGTATCCAGGCAAGGTCGATAGAAGAATAGCTAAAATTCCATTTAGCATGATTATAATAGACGATAAAGAAGTAGGTATAGAAATAGTCAACTGGAATGAACCAAAGAATTTCTATGGTGTAGTCTTCATTAGAGGAGATGAAAAGACATCAAAAAGAATGCAGGACCTTTACTATAAAATATGGGATAATGCTTCTTCTGAATTACCACAAGGACAAGAGCAAATTGCAAAAAGAAGTACTGCAGTATCCGAATGGTAATTTGATGTATCAGTAAGCTGGGGAAGGATAGATTTATTCTACTTCTTATAATTTACTTGCCATGATCTCTATATGAATACCAAGAGTAGTGAAATCTGCAGCATGATGTGAAGAAACCTCATTTTTGGCCTGGTAGACTTGATTGCCAAGACATCATTTGTTTTTTTATTTATTCTTAAAATAAATACCAATGTGGCCAAAGAAGTGCCGATAATAAGGTATATGCCTGACTGGTTAATGTGTACGATACCATGGCTGCTAGTGATACCGCTACCAATAACAACAGCACTGTGGTCTGATTGCTTAATATTATAAAAGCAATCGTAAACTAATGGCATTGTCATAAGCATTATTGTTACGGGTATTGATATCATCACTATCATGGTTGGCCTTATTCCAATAACTATTGGAAATGTGCGCCTATGGACTGCTCTGTCGCCTTTCAAATCTCCTATATCTCCAAGAGGTCCTAGAATAAAAAAGAAAGCAAAAAAGAATAGTGCAGCATATATTGTTGGCAATGGCAGTAGAGAGTAAAGACTATTATCATAGTAATTATCGTTTGTTGTTATCAGAGCAGGAGCAGCAATTCCTCCTAACAAAGATAGCAATCCTGCACCTGCAGCAGTTACTACAGTTTTTAGAGGGAATTTATCTTTTAGATTTAATTTTGGATGCGAATACGCTACGCCTAATAAGATAAATGTGATGGAGATAAATAATGCGTAAAAGTTTATGAAAGAGGTAAGCAATAATGCAATTGCATTTAAAACAGATACAATGACAACAAGTTGTTTTTTGGTGGCCTTTCCTGTGACAGAGGGTCTATTTGTTTTGTTTATTTTGTCTAGTTCAAAGTCTGTTATATCATTATAAATGTAAGTTGCAAGTGCCATGAAATAGCTTGCCGCAACTACACCACTTGCAATAATAGGATTTACATTCGCAAAGCCGTGTGAACCTAGTATTAGGGATATAAGGGTTGCAAAGGCAAATATGTATACGTTTGATCTAGCCTTTGCATAGTAAATAAAAGTTCTAAAGTATTCAAACACGGTATTATTCTGTTTATTATTCTGATACACCTTGAGTTTCGTGTTGAGGTAACTATTCTTATTTTCGTGTAATTTTACGTTATAGATATTGGCCACATCATCTGTTTTCTCTCCACTCTTGGAGATATTATCTAAAAAATCTGTAATTTTCATCACTGAATCAAAATAGTTGGAATAATTAAACGGTTTGTTCTTTTATGTTACAAATATTGGCCACATCATCTGTTTTCTCTCCACTCTTGGAGATGTTATCTAAAAAGTCTCCAATACTGAATACTTCATAAAAATAAAACATTATTCTAACTAATCAAACATAGTTTTTACTCAAATTAATTAACGTCATCTACACATTGTCTTGTGTAAATACCATGATTGAAAATCTTCTGTATGTGATTATGGGGTTTTTTGTTGCCTATACTTCTTTGGAACTAGTATGGCACTTCACTGCATACAGAACTAGAGAAGATAACAACGATAAGAAGAAGGGAATAAAGCCATGTATATTGAAGAAATAAAAACCATTTTGCTGGCACCTCGACGATCACCAATGCAAATAATTGCAGCTGATTAGTATTAGGGACAAGTGAGTAGTACCCTGAATTCAAAAAATGCTATTTTGATATTCCCGGATAAGGAAAAACAACAAGAGCCTCTGTATGCTATTTGGAAGGAAAGAAAACAAAGATGGTATATAACAAAAGTAGAAGAAGAAGGAGAACCAGATAAAATAGACCTAAGAAATACAAAAGAGGTTTTGTCACCTACAGAATTTGTAAAGGCTTTAGAATCAGGACGGTACTTTTTACATATATAAATAATCAATAGATCTCTTACCTAATTAGCTGTAATAATCTCGATTTCATCTAGAATTACAGAAAAGAGATAATGATGATATTACTGAACTAAAAGCCAGTGTATTTCGGATCTCGGGAAGCAAAACATTTGCTTTTACAAAAGAGGTTACTTGACTTTAGTAAATAGATCACGGATATAAAATGCATTAATCATAAATAATACAAACGCTAGCTAGCCGCTAGCTACTGACCATTATTTGGTCGTCAAGACTGCTGCTGATCATGGTGACAATGGGAAAACCGGAAAAAGTCTCCAAAGGAAGAGAGAATAAATTAAATAAAATCATCGAGGAGAGTCTTGATTTTTACAGCAGCTCAGGAATGAATTAAAAAACATAGTTGTTGCCTTTATTATCGCTTATCAGCCATGACTACATTATGTAAGTAAAATTATCAAGGCGTCACTGTTACCATTGCATCTCCGTGCTGTGAATGGGAAAACATTTGACAGTGTTGTAACACTGCCCCCACAATTCCAGCTCCCGTGCATACCTGAAAATTATACCCCACGGGCCTATGCAGATTCGTAAACAAGTACATAAATACAAAGAACTGAGACAGATAGATTATGGATTAGAATAGAAGCATTGCAATGGGCTTTGGTACAAATACTTGCATTAAGAGGGTAAAGGTATCTTGTTTTGTGAAATAATAACGCATATGCCGCATTCGTTGAGCATCGCACTTGTACCTCATCAGGCTGTGGATCTCGTGACACAAGATAATGTATGTTGGAAGGAAAAGGTTTTGGTTATCTTCTATCACTTTTGTTCGTACTGCGCATAGGTAGCGTAGGTAGAAGACTGACTCCTGCAGTAGTATTGTTAGGACCACTACCAGTCCAAGGAAGAAGTAGCAGTATTGGAAGAGGCGACTTCTGCTGCTGCAGCCAAGCTAATAGTATAGACATAAATCATAAATAAGAAACTGCACCTTTAAGATTCATAAAAGAGGATGATGGTCGTTTGTGACTCAACAACAAATTCCCACTACTACTACTGCTACAGGAACAGTAGTTTCATTATGGCGATATCCAGTAAAGTCAATGATGGGTGAAGAGCTTAATTCTTCACATGTAACTGAACGAGGACTTGTAGGTGATCGTACTTATGCAGTAGTAGACAAGCAAACCGGCAAGGTGGCTAGTGCCAAGAATCCTAGAAAATGGGGCAAATTATTTGACTTTCGTTC
>DATDNG010000566.1:0-2767 GCA_036518375.1 Nitrososphaeraceae archaeon
ACTTGCGCTCAATCTATCTAAACAAGGGTTTCTGTGGCATCAAGTCTCATTTCTTCATGCTTTTCTGCGCATACTTCTCGCATACCAGCTTATCATTCAGATGATACTATATCAAAAACCCATTGTTGAATTTAGATTGTTTGACTCAAATACAAACCAGTCATTTAGCCATGTAACATATTATATTAGTATTGAGAAAGGTGACAAAAAATTACTCTCTGAATGGTTCCATGCGCATAATGGAGATTTGGGAATAAAAATGGAGCCAAACACTATAAATAAAACAATCACAGTTTACGGAGAACAAGACCCTGTACAATATACATATATAGGAACACCATCCAATCCTGTAATTGCATCAGGTCCGATCTTTTTAGATGGAGGATTGTACCACTTTATAGTAAAAATAGAGACTATAGATTCTGACGAATCCTACTTGCCACCTGATAAGCAGCCAATTTATGATAGCTGGTTGAGTATTGGGAATACGGAAAATAAGCACATAAACATAGGAGGCAAACAGATTCCAATAAAGATCATATCTTACTATGATAGACTAAATAATTTTGGATTTGACAATAAAAATATGCAGATGCAGTTTAATATGCCCTTCAACTGGAATTTAAGTAGATTAAATAAAGCTAATATTTTTGTTCATGAAGAGGTCAATGTACCCAAACCAAACGCATTTACTACAAAGGGATCTTATGTTGGAAAGGTAAATGGCATAGACATTTCAAAAAATGTGATGCTAGATAACACGAATCCTAATAAAGATGTGATTCATGTTATGATACCAAAGAACACAGTAATTCAGCTTGCAGATCAGGTAAACAAAAATGGGCAAGCATCTGCAGGACTAATGAAATTTACACTACAACCTGGAATGAGATCATCAGTAACTTCTAATTCAAATTCAATGGGATCTATGTCAATGCCATCAATGGGATCTATGACTTCAGGTAAATAATGGTGCTAGTAGCAAATGAGCTTGTATATTTTGACATTTGATTCTTGTATTTTAATTGTATCGTTATTATTCATTATGATGGCAATTATCACTATTGGTGTTATTTTATATTCTCCTAGTCCAGCTTTTGGACAAACTATTTCCGGTAATGGAACTCAACTATGGATAGATCGGGAAAACAATGTCAAAGTACAATTTACATATTCACCACAAACACCTATAGTAGATACACCCACTGAATTGAAGTTCAGTGTACAGAATTTACAAAGTGGTGCCAATTTGAAGAACCTTGCAGCAAGGGTTGTTGTAGTGAATAATAGTAGTGGACAGGAGAGATCTTTCAAATTTACTAATATATCATCTCCTGATGGTAATTTTTCTGTAAAGTATCTATTTCCTGACTCAGGGGTATATCAAGTGATCTCTAGAACATATTCAAAGGATGCTCCTACATTAGCTTCATTCAAAGTAACTGTTCCATTTCAACCACTTGGTGTTCTCAATACGAATAATATGAATCCATTGATTCTTCCTGCAATACTGGTGGCAGTAGTTGGTGCTATAGCTGTAGCAAGTTTTCTAATTATAAAGAGAAGGGCAAGAAAATAAAAAGTATAATTAGCAAATTTTTTGATAATATTCATGGCATAATAATCAGAGTGCTGGGATTATGTACGTTTCCTTCAATTTACTAGACATCAATTTTTCTTTTGTCTTCCTATACAAGGAATGTTATATTATAAGACCAAGTCAAGATTGATTTCGTTAGAGCTCGATCATTTGCACGCCTCTTTAAAAATAAAAACGGTAGCTCTTCTGTATGCTGTTCATCTTTTATTTTGTCAATCAAGATTGCTGTTGCAATGTTGATTAATAGACGGCAGCAATCAAATAATACCATATTTGATTGCGCCTAATATGTCCTGTAAGATCTAGCCTACCGTAACAGCAGGTTTGAATTATGGTGCTGCTGAACATACAATTACCTAAGAAGTACGACAAACTGTCAATTCTAAAGTTCTTCTATAGTCTCTGTGTACCTATCTACTACTTTGTCTATAAATCTCTGTTTGTATTTGTGTAATACTTCAGCTACCATTTGTCTATCCGTGACATGGTAGAGATGGTATTGTCCATGTTGAACTGATATTATTCCTGCTTCTTTTAGTCTTTTGAGATGCCAGGATATAGTAGATGGTGCTTTCTTTGTATGCTCTATTACTTCATCAAAAGTACATAGATCATTTTCTAGTATGAATAATATTATCTGCTTTGTGGCATCCTGTCTTATATATCCTATGATATTTGTTTCTTCTATTGGAATATTGTTGAGATAGTATCGAGTCATCTTTTTGTTTTCGTTTCTGTCAACTTGTATCCGATCTGATTTTTCAAGTAATGACAAATGATATGCTAAAACACCATTGGTAAGATTACTTAACCGCAATAGTTCCCTGTAACGTATTCCGGGATTTTCACTGATGAAAGTTAACAGCTTGGTTTCGATATAGTTTGATTCTTCATAATTACAAGTAGTTGTACTATCCGTCATTATCATTTGCAAGTCTATTTTCTCGCCATCAATACTCCGATGGTATAAAAGGGTATTATAACTATGCTAACAATAACTATATGAAGAATAGTACGGTAAATGATAAATGAATTCGCAATATGGGGGAGAATTACTACCACTGCTAAAGTAGCTATTGTCAATAATGTTTTTTGATAACTATCCGTTTATTCTTGATCGATAATATAAGATATAGTATAGAACCTTCCTCTGTCTGCATATCTTAC
>DATDNG010000567.1:0-5279 GCA_036518375.1 Nitrososphaeraceae archaeon
AGGTATTATGAACCATATATGAACTACATCCGTCTCTCCCTTACGATAATTTGGACGGATTATCTTTCTGCAGAAGGACAATAGGATATTCATATTCAAAATGGCAATGCTTTATCTTCCTAGCAAGTCTTTTTTCCAAATTACAATGTATTGCGCTTCAATATGCGAAGTTGATTGGATTAAAATTAGTCATCATAGCAATCCGGCCAATATATCAAACGATAGTTGCACCTAATATACACACCTTGAAGATTATATGCAAGACACCAAAACGTTCAGATAATAGTAGTAAACTATAGGAGCTGTATGGATATCAAAGCAAGTACAGGCAATGACACCGATTTGGGTGAGAGTTCCTCTATCGGTCGTTACTCATTTGAAAGCACTGAGCAGACATTCATTGAACTTGCCAGCGAGCAGAGATTGTCTATTTTATTTAAATTAAGTGAACAAGATATCAAACTTTCCAAGCTTGCTAAGGATCTTAATGTTACCATGCAAGAAGTTCATAGGAACGTTAACAGGTTAATGGATGTGGGGTTGATAAAAAAAAATTCAGAAGGTACATTTTCCCTGACAACTTTTGGAAATACAATTATAAAACAGATTCCTGCCTACGACTTCCTTTCTAGAAATAAAGAATATTTTTCAGGCCATACTTTAGGAGATATTCCAATGAAATTCATTCAAAGAATTGGTGCACTTGACAATTCTGAGTATATTCATGGTATGGTAGCTGTTATCGAACGGTGGAAGCAGATATACAATGAATCCTCAGAGTACATATATGGAATGTTACCGCAAATACCACTAGATTTAATTGAATCCATAATACCAAAAATAAAAAAAGACGGCATAAAATTTAATTATATATTACCTCAAAAAGCAATGGTTCCTAAAAAGCGAACTGCGCTCTTAAAAGATATGGGTTTCTATGATTTATTGAAAAATGAGAAAAGATTAGTAGAGAGAAGAATGATAGACAGAGTACAGGTTGCAGTGGTGTTAAATGAAAAAGAGTCAACCGCAATGTTTCCCGCATCAAACGATAAAACCGTGGCGGATATGAACTCCATGTTCTACAGCGAAGAGAATGATTCATTTCACGAATGGTGTTTAGATTACTTTAGATATTGTTGGTATAATTCAAAATCATTTGATGAAAGTAAATTGTTAGAAGTATAATTGGCATCTTTATAAAAAGATTCTTAAATAATAGTAGATCAGCAGCTTCTTTCCTGCTAGCCATCCAGGTGGTCCTTTAGATATTACTACTCTTAAAAAATCTAATAACTCCAAAATATTACACCTTTTGCATGCGTAACGTAAATGTAAATGAAATTTTGAAATGTCTACACATAATCTGTGATTCTGTTATTCTTAGTTTGGTCTATCAAAGATGAAATTTGTTTTTTTTCCGAAAGAGTATGAACGTTAATCAGCTTTTGTATGAATTCTATTTCCTCTTTTACGAAGATAAGGTTTTCATCGTATAATTCACTAAAAGCAAGCTTTTGATTTATCCTTTGAATATTCGCAATACATCGGTATATCTTATCAGTTTTATGTTTGATTCCATTATCAATTAAAATTTTAACTAGCTTTCTTTTTTGTATATTGAACATAGCATTTGTTACAAATCTATCAAATGTTGAAAGAATTTCGAAACGATCATCTTTTCCTGTATAACCTATTACGGTGGCAGGAACTAATCGCAGTGTTCCTTGTCGTTTTACTCTTTTGCAATGGTTCTCATCTAAGACAATTACAGACCTACCAAACGTCAGAATTGCATTAAGAATTTGATTAGGCAATCGTTTATCTAGAACATCATTATCAGATTTGAGTTCTACGGGATAGAATCGTATCCAATCTATTCTGCAGTTTTCGTTTTTAGCGAATTGGGTAAGCATGCCACTTCTCATCACTAAGTTGAGGTAGTTATCATAGGATTCGGTGGAATCATATACGATATCGCAATTGTTACGTTTCTGTATTATTGCGACTATCAGATCAAAGTTTCTAAAGTACCCCTCCTCCTTTATCTTTATGTCGGTGTGAATGCTTGCAGAAGTTGGGAAAAACAGATTGTTGTCGATATGTCCTGATTTAATAGAGCTTATAAAGAGACGTTTTAAGTCCTTTTCATTCACAAGATTCTATAATTATTGTATTATTTAATTTCTTACTAAAAGATTATATCATAAATTATTCTATCGATTCAGAAAAGTCGATTAACGGTGCAAATTCATCTGCAAGCGTTCTTCAGATTGAGAATATAAGAGCGTAATTCTAGAAGCATCTTTTCCTTGTTAGCATTTGATTTTATCTTTTTAACAATAGCACTACCAATTATGACTGCGTCTGCGCCAGCGTCAACCATAAATCGTATATGCGAAGCGTTGCTAATTCCAAATCCCACTGCTACTGGGATCTTTGATGCAGCGACCTGTTTAATATTCTTTATAACATCTATAGTATAATTTTCGAATGATTCACGCATTCCAGTTATCCCATATACTGATACTACGTAAACAAATCCCGAACATTTATTTACAATAGCTTTCAACCTATTCTCAGATGTATTAGGGGATACTAAAAATACTGTCGCAAGCCCTAGTTTTGCTGCTTGCTCAATGTAGCAGCAGGATTCCTCAATTGCCAGATCAGGAAGGATAAATCCGTCTACTCCAGAAAGCTTGGATCTTCTCATAAAATTTCTAAAACCAGCTCTTAGTAAAATGTTTGAGTAGGTCATAATAAGAATTGGTAGATCTGGAAATTTGCTCCTGATGTTCTGTGAAATTCTCAAGCATTTATCAGGTGTGATGCCACACAGGAGCGCCTGGTGTGATGCTTCTTGGATAACCGAACCGTCTGCAATCGGATCAGAGAAAGGAATTCCAATTTCAATGATATCAGCTCCAGAGATTACTAGAGAAGAGATTATGTCTTCTGTCGTAGTTATATCTGGGTATCCTGCAACCACATAGCAAATCAAAGCATGTTCATTCTTTTTAGATAATTCGTCAAACTTCCTGCTTAATCTATTGCTTCCCATATTTTTTTTCTTTTTTTTCTTTCATTCTTAAGTATTCTGAAACAACTTCAACATCCTTATCCCCACGCCCAGAAAGTGTAACAACTATATTTTCGCTTCTATTCATTTTCTTTGCAAGTTTCATTGCATACGCCACTGCATGGGAGGGCTCTAATGCAGGAATTATACCTTCGAGTCTAGATAATACTAAAAATGCCTTTATGGCATCATCATCTACACATTCTATATACTTTGCTCTCTTGAGATCCTTTAATAGTGCATGCTCCGGCCCGACCCCGGGATAGTCTAACCCAGCAGATATACTATGTGTTTCGGCTATTTGCCCAAACTCATCTTGCAAAAGATAGGTTAACATGCCATGCAAGATTCCTTGTGAACCAGCAGACAATGTTGCTGAATGTTTTCCTGTATGGATGCCTTGGCCACCCGCTTCTACCCCGTATAATAAGACCTCAGAGTGATCCACAAAAGGAAAAAATGTCCCTATTGCATTGCTACCACCACCCACGCATGCAACAATAGCGTTGGGTAATGTGTTAGATATCTCACGCATTTGCTGTATTATCTCCTGTCCAATTATACTTTGAAAGTCTCGTACCATCATAGGATAAGGGTGTGGTCCAACTACAGACCCAATAAGATAATAAGTATTTTGCAGATTGGTTATCCAATCGCGCAATGCCTCATTAATGGCATCTTTAAGGGTTTGAGATCCTGACACGACCTCATGAACTTTACTACCGAGCAATTGCATTCTAAAAACATTAAGTTTTTGTCTTTCTGCATCCTTTGCACCCATGTAGATTTCTGCATTCAAACCAAGTACCGCTGAAGCTATGGCAGTTCCTACTCCGTGTTGGCCAGCACCTGTCTCTGCAATGATTCGCTTCTTGCCCATCCGCTTTGCCAATAGCCCTTGGCCAAGAGTATTATTGGTTTTATGGGCGCCACCATGCAGAAGATCTTCCCTTTTTAAATAGATCTTTGCTCCTCCAATGTACTCGCTGAGATTCTTTGCAAAATAAAGCGGTGTTGGACGGCCTGCGTAATTAGTCAAATAATATGAAAGTTCATCCTGAAATTCAGGATCGTTCTTACACCTTATATAAGCTGACTCTAGCTCTTCTACTGCTGGAACAAGAGTTTCAGGAATATATTTTCCACCATACTTTCCAAATCTGCCATCAATAGGATAATCAATCCGCATAACTAAAAGACACTGATCACTAAGTTGAAGGATTATTAAGACATTCGGAATTTCAAAAATTAAATTGAAAGATAAAATCTCCTAACTTTAGATGCAATATCATTTGATTCCATAATGCTGGTGCCTATCAGGAATGCATCGGCTCCTGCTTTTTTTAAATATTGAATTTCTTCTTCGGTGCTTATGCCACTCTCACTGATAACAATGGTCTTTGCTTTATCACGACTTTGGAGTAACCTCTCTGTAGTATGAATATCAATTTTTAAGTCATTCAAGTTACGATTGTTGATTCCAATCAAATTATCCCGATAAGTTTTGTTAAAGTTTAAAACTTCCTTAAATTCATCTTCTGTATGCACTTCAATTATAACCTGCAATGCTTTTTTATAAGCATATTCAACAAATTTTTCCATGCTACCTTCTGCTAAATCTTGATCAAACACTGATTTTATGAGCAATACACAATCTGAACCTATCCTTTTCGCGGCATCTATTTGAACCTCGCTTACAATCACATCTTTCATGACCACTGCGACGTTTACTGCCTTTCGGATCATGGCCAAGTATTCGATGGAACCACAAAACAAATAGGGTTGTGTCACGACTGACAATCCAATAGAGCCCGAGGTGACGATAGTAGACGCCAAGTCAATAATATTGATTTTAGCACTGTCGATTATTCTTCCCTTTGATGGTGAGGCAAATTTTATTTCTGTGATAAGCGGAGCATGAGTACATGTAACGATCCCTTTTTTTAGGTTTATAGAATCATGCGCTTGCAAGTTATACTTTTCAGCATTATAGGCACCTTCGTCTATTGATTTATAAGAATTATCTGTGAGTGTTTTCAGACTAAATTCTGGTCTAATAAATTTGCTCACCCTGGTCAAGTCAAATTGATCTAATTCACAATTGCAATTTAATTCTTCTACCTATATGATCATTTTGTAGTTTGAGAATTTATATCCAAACAAGATCTAATTAAACAATTCCAGCCTTCACAAGCCATAT
>DATDNG010000568.1:0-4039 GCA_036518375.1 Nitrososphaeraceae archaeon
GGAAAAATAGAAGAATACAAGAAACTGGTACAGGATATGAGCAGAATGGTGGAAGCTGACGAGCCAAATACAATAAATTACGAGTTTTATCTTAACGGAGGTGAGACAAAGTGTATCGTACATGAAACATACACAAATTCAGAGGCTGTATTTGCTCATATGAATGGCGTTGCATCACGAACAATACTTCCAAAGATTTTCAGTGTCTCTAGGATAAGCAGATTTGATGTTTATGGGAACCCAGGCGAGGAATTACAAAAGGTGTTAGCAAGTTTTGGTGCACAGACGTACAATCTATTTGCTGGGTTCAGTCGTTGACACTTGCATTACTTTATAGATCGAACTATTTTTATGAGACAGTATGTATAAAGGCATAATCCACCTCTAAAGAGATGCCAAGGATAGTTGGAAGCCTTAAGACAAATGGTTGTACATCATACGAATTGGTCTCAGATATAAAAACTTAGGAGATGTTTCTAAGAATACTTCCGGATCGACCTTAGCCTATACTGCATAGTTTCTGCACAGTTTGGACAAGTGCAGCAAAGCTGCTGCTTGTGTATTATAATAAGAAAAGAGGATGGGCTCTTATTTGCAACACTACATTAGCTGCTCTGGATGGAGTTATTCATCTTGGCAAGGCCCATTCTATCGCTTGAATATTGATAATGATTCAAGATTATTATCAATATGTATCATTCTTTATTATAGTAACACAGCACATTGTAGATTGATAATAATACATCGTTTACAATGGAAATTTACAGGAAGCTAGCAACAAGTTATGAATATAATTAGTTAAATCCTTATTTGTGACGACTATATCATAAATACAATATGTCAGAATATCCTTATGAAGATAAAATTCATAGTGAGGATAGAGTAATCTACAAATCTGTTTTTTCATCCGACAGGATAAAAATTGGCAAAGTGGAAGCAGCATTTGCAGAGTCTTTTATTGTAAAGTCCGAAAAAGAAAATATCGAGATAAAATATGAAATTCCTAGACTAGAAATAGCAAGTATCACGACAGACAAGATTACACTGAAATTAAAAGAACGTGATGTGCATAAAAAATATGAAACATCTTCAGTCGAGAAAAGCTCAAAATGACTGATGATGACAAATAGAGAAGAATATCTATCTATCTACATAGGGTTACAGAATTAGATTCTAATAATATAGATGGATGGTACAATAAAAGAGTATGTCTTTATAATCTGAAAAAAGAAAAGTATAAAGAAATGCTTTGACAGGAGGCGTCATCTTGCTAGCAAATTATCTTAATCCAATATTCAAGTAAGTGCAATCTTAAGGCCCGAACAATATCATTGCATTAGAGATGATGTCGACCATCTGGCTGACGTTCTAAGATATGGTTCTTTTAAAATATAAAGTGTACTTTTCGGTATTATTGTCAGCATAAGAGAATTTGGCTTTACATGAGAATTTATATCTACCGGCATTCGCTCCATCACCTTGACTCCGAAGTTAGGCCAAAAGCCTAACAGTAAATAACCGTCAGGGTTAAATCCTCCACTAAATAAAAAGGCATCAATGATTTCTCCTGTACCTGTGATATTATAATAATGGCCATTGAGCTGAGCATACCGATATTAATACTTCCATTCTGGAGATATATTATTCCACCATGAACGATATGGCTTAGCATCCTTCCCAATTTCATCCTTTATCCTAAACTCAATTGAGTAAAACATATTTTCCATTGCATCAGTGCCCCCGTCAGTATATAACTCTCTACCAATGTCTTCTATACGCCTCTTTTTTGATTCAAAATCTGAAGCATTAGGATTCTGTATGATATACGTAATGATATCATAGAGTTCTTCTTCTAGATACGCATCCATTCGAATTGCTACATCATTGCTCACTTTTTATGATTGTCCTCTCCAAAATTCTACCTTCAAGCACTCTAAGCATCAATCGCTCTCTTTTATCGTTGTCTATCCTGCAACAAGGTTTTTTGTATTGGCTATGACTATACCTGCAAGTTTGCTCAAATCCTTTCTTTAGGTGGAGTATAATTACACGTTTGACAGGTAACATAAGTATCTCCATCTAAGTGATTGAAATGTATGCCACAAGATAAGCACGTATGATGCATCTCATCAAAGCCATCGGTAGCAACAAAGCTAAAACTTTGAAGCTGTTGACTCTTACATTTAATACATCGACAGCCGCATATCATTTGATCTTATTTGGTAAATAATCTAATATAAATTTGAAAGATCTTATATATCATATTACCCGTAATGGGTAAGGCAATAGTAATTTGATATAAAAAATCGCTATTGATTCACTTTAAGTAGGCGTCGATATAATATTAAATTAGAGTAATTATAGAACACCATTTCAATTGAAGAGTATCTAATACATAATATAATATTCTGCAGGAACTCCATGACTTATTAGGAAACACACTTCAATTAATTACTTGATTGCAGCTCGCAGAGCAGCAATAATAATTACTAATAGTATAGTCTACTACAGTAGCTAGATAGGTATAAATCATAATAATAATCACTTTTAACAGAATGGCTCACTTCATTATTCTATGGAAGTTCACAGAACAAGGAATAAGGACCGTTAAGGATTCTCCAAAACGTGCTGAAGCGTTTAAAAACATGATAGAGAAAGCTGGAGGAAAGTTAGTTGTCACATACTATACATTGGGACCATATGATGGCGTGTCTATTGTAGAGGCTCCTGATGATGCAACAATTATGTCAACTCTATTATCATTTGAAAGCCAACAGGGTAGTTCTACGACTATGACTCTTAAGGCATTTACAGCTGAGGAGACTTCTAAGATACTTGGAAATCTGTGATTGAATAGATAAAAAGCTTTAAGTTTGTTATCTATCTTTTTATCTTGTCATATAACAACTCAAACCCAAGTAACATGTGGCATCTTAACATCTAAAAGTACGAGATCATATGAACCGGATCTAAACTTAGAGCGCTAAACGACTGCTACTGCTACGACTATTCAACTATCATCTTGCATAGAATGCGTAGAATATCCCACTAGATATATGCATGTAACAAAAGGTTCAAAATCTGCTGAGTTATATCGAAAGAGTAGCAAAGAAATGAGCTTCTTTAACTAAACTAAACAGAATAGACATACGCATACGTTCGATTGTCTTCATCTTTTGATCTAAAATAAAACATAGGCATAGCAAGTCTGAAAGCGTCAAAAATATCATCGTAAGAAGTAGCCTTCTTATCAAGCATACCCTTACCTTTCTCAACTGCTGTTCTTAATGACGTGATCAGCTTGTCAAACTTTGGATGGATAGCAACATACCGCCATCCCTCTCTAGCAACATCTTCACATTACCTACAAAATACCCGCTTTTTTACCTTGGTTAAATCTTCCATTGGTAGGTCAGACATTGCATTAGCTTGGGATTCAGGAGATACTAAAGCCAATAACCTTTCCGTTTGGGCGTCAGCTGCCCTATGCCTCTGCCCAATAATCAATATCTGTCTGTTTTTGTACCTCTCCAAATATAATATGCTTTAATTGCTTTATATCCTACAGATGCAAAAAGACGATGAAATTGTAGTAGAAGTGACTAAGGTTAATACTGAATTTTATCATGCTTTTGAAAACCTATCTATAGAAACAATGGATAAGGTGTGGAAGCATGATGAGAATGTTGTGTGCATACATCCCGGTTGGGATTTATTTACTGGTTGGTTAGCAATACGGGAGAGTTGGATAACAATATTTAGCAACACAGAGATGATAAGGTTTACAATTACGAATACCAAAGTGAGAACGTTAAATAATAATACAGCAGTAGTTGTATGTCTAGAAAACATACAAACAACTTCGGCTAATGGACGAGTAATTAGATTTGGCATTATTGCCACCAATATATTTGAGCGAAATGAACTAAACCATTGGCTGCTTATTCATCATCATGGTTCGCCTATAACAAACTACATACCACCCAATCTATCTTCTCATAACGTACTGTTCTGAGATCTACTACTTCTAATTCTATAC
>DATDNG010000569.1:0-2814 GCA_036518375.1 Nitrososphaeraceae archaeon
ACTAGGTTAGTACTTCTTCTTTTTTACTAAATACCAGAACTTGCCTTCCCCCAGTTGTTTTTATCATTTTTTTATTGCATTACGTGTTCACAGTAAAAAGTACTTTGGCGTATTGTTCGTACAGCTTTTCGTGAATAAGAACGAAGGTATGCTCAATCATCTATATCACATCTATATCATAAACATAGTGCCTAACCGTGTAATATAATGTACACCCTTTTAATATAATATGAAATAGATTCCACCGACATGACAAAAGATCTAAATGGTTCAAGGTACGTCACAGATATCCATAGCAAAATTACAATAAAACACTGCCATGAATTTGCATTAATGACTGCAGCTCATATTTTGATATGTCTAACTAAAGAAGGTAAAAGTATCAAGGACGTTGCAGAGGATTTTGATAATAATTTGGAATTGGTAACTGTTTGGATAGATTACATGGCTGCAATAAATTGGATCTACAAGAATCCTGATGGTAGCGACAAATGGACAGCAACGGATAACGGAAAAAAATGGGTAGAAAAAATACTACAGTACAACAAGGAGAGGTAGCAGAACCTGTTGTATCTCATGCTTCGGAATGCGAGTAATGACAGTATTCATTGTAATAGCGGTTTTGATAGGTTTTAGTAAAAGTAGAAGTAGGAGGTGAAGAAGATGATGATATTGCTGCAGCTGCATGGTACTACCCATACTATTGTCAAAGAGATTGTCATTGTGGTCGTCGTAATTGCTGTTGTAAATAACTACATATCTATCTGGATTCATTCTCAAAGCTTCAATAACTGTGACAAGAGCTGAACTTAATAGCGATTTATATTCTACTTAGTATAGCAAAAATATATACTTATACATCCCTATCGTTCCTGTTGGTTTTATTGTCTATAGCAGCATTTTTGCATCTTGAACTCAGCTGCTTCAGTTCCTCTTTCACTGAAATGCCATATGAACCTATACCAATTAGCCTTTTCTGATATATGATATATTGTTAGTCTAACAATCAGATCAGTCATAAACGTATAAGCGGGGCCATAAACGTATAAATCATAACTGAGCTCTATTAGAACATAATAGTAGCTTACCTATATAGATGCCATGTGCAAGAAACATGAAAAAATTTATTGTCATACCATGAAATTTGGTGCTATGATGATTGTGATTATATCGTGTCAGGAGAGACTGAAGAAGATGTTATCGCAAGTGCTGCATAACACGGTATCATAAAACATGATAAGAGAGAAAAGGACATGGTAAGGTTGAGAGAGAAAAACTTGGAGGAGTCATTTATACTATATCTTATTGACGTGTGATGTAGGTGCAGTTGATCACTATTCAAAAAGAATAAGAAGAATAATACGTGGTATGATGATGACTATATTCTGAAGAGGCTAGGCTAGCCAATGGTTATTGAATTGCCTATAATCGTATTTACTATTTGTACTAACTCTTCATTTCCAATTGGCTTTTGAATATAGTTAACCTTGCCTAGCTCTGGAAAGTGCTGACTTCTAAACTTCTCATAATATACTTCTGAAGCTGTTATAAAGACGATATGTACAGTTTTATCAATCTCCCTTACCTTTTCGCAAAGCTCAAATCCATTTAGTAGAGGCATTTTGATATCAAGTAGTATCAAATCATAAAAATATGGTTTGAACTCTTGTAGAGCTTTAAGTGAGTCTGTGTATGAGATGCAATCATAGCCAGCATCTTCTAACATCATTTGGTAAGCCATACATATGTCAGGTTCATCGTCAACAAGAAGTATTCTTTTCTTCTTCTTATTCCTACTACTTGCTGTTTGATCCTTACTATGTTCAAGTCGCTTACTTGCCTGAAGTTTTAGTTTTGTTATAATTTCATCGTAGTATTTTGGGTCAAGGGAATCCAAACCGATTATCCTTTTGGATTTATCCTTATAATAATAATAGTAATAATAACAAGTCTTAGTACTAAGATTATCCATGTCCCTTTAAAACCACCATTTTCTAGTTGTGTTAACTGAAACCGTTTATTTTACTACTAGTAAAACATATTTTTGATTTGTAAAAGCTGCTGCTTAGTATACGAATGGTATCCTTTGTTTAAAGTTGATAAGTGATTGACCTTGATAATCTGAAACAAGTAAGGCGTCATACAGTGATTTCTCATAAAAGATTGGCTTTTCAACTCCATCCTTGTTGGTGAACCAATTATATGATTAAAGCAGCAGTTTGCTTTTTTTGTTATATCCTGTTGCTTGTGCTGACTGAGGCTCCAGATCCAAAATGGCTTATTTTGCAACCTATTCGAAAGTTTGGTCTGCTGTTCCTGTTATTTTGTTTCTGGGCTAACTCTTTTTAGGTCTCTAAAATTCAACTAATAGTTAGTATAATTGTAATGTAAATTCTTAGCTTTAGCTTTTACTTTCTTACAAGGTAATCAAGAAATGCATCAGATACTATGCTTTGATGTATATATTGCATAAAAATTCCCTTTTAGCCGTAATATATAATATATATTCAGAAATCTTTTTCAGATATTCTTAATAACTTTTTGCCTTTATTAGAGATAATGAATAAATTGATTCCATTTTTTAGCATTATAGCAGCTACCGCACTTCTGACTATAAATCTCGTAAATACTGCTTCAGCACAGGATATTATTGAATTCCTGCTAGAAAACGCACATTTTAAAAATCAGGGACAATGCATCTCACAATTTCCAGATATACTATCAAACGCTCACATTCTACCAAATGCGAGTCCACAGCAAATCAAAGAAATAGCAAAGAACTTCTGCAAACAAGTACCGTTTTAGAGTTGTCAT
>DATDNG010000570.1:0-2685 GCA_036518375.1 Nitrososphaeraceae archaeon
ATATAGAAGCCCGTCAAAACGGGTCTAGGATGGAAATATCATGGTATATCACTCTGCCATGTGATCTGAAGAGCTAAAGAACAACCAAACGAATCGAATAGTCACAAAAGAGAAGAACCATCTTAGTTTGCATTTCGCCTAATATCTGGAGATTCTAGGTAAGGAAGTGTCTTAAGGTCAACTTAGAACTCGGACATAAAGAGAATCCCCGCATAAATCCTTCTTTTAAGCCACCTTTTTTGGCATTTGATATCACTAGAATAAAAGATCCTATAGTTGCATATTATTATAAGTTTTAGTTGGCTTATTCGTTGCTCTCTAGAAAAAACTTGAATAATAACTTACAAAAGATAGGTATTATCGGTAATTGACTACATTTAATAAGATGCCGAATAGAATGAGGATCGGACCTCCTGTATTAAGAATTAAAAATATTGATGCTGTCTTGGCATTTTATGAAAATAGCCTTGGACTGCAAGCAAACAAAAGATATCAAGATCATGATCAGGAACAGGAGAAAGATAAAGATGGTGATAATAATAGTCTCATATATGAACTTGGTTTCAAACATAAGGAACCGTTGTCATCTTCTTCCTCTTCTCAAGAACCGCTCATTATACTAAAGCATGATGCCAGTGCAAGAATACCTTCACCGCGCTCAGCAGGATTATTTCACTTTGCCATACTTGTTCCTGATAGAAAAAGTCTTGCCTCTACTTACATAGCACTGATAAATTCAGGAGTACAGTATGATGGCTTTGCTGACCATCTTGTCTCTGAATCATTATACCTTAGGGATCCTGAAAATAATGGCATTGAAATTTATCGAGATAGACCTTCAACTGAATGGCCTAGAGATGACCATGGCCATATCATTATGGATACGCTTCCATTGGATCTGAAATCTTTGTTGTCTGAAATAAATAATAAAAATGATAATGATAAGGAAGAAAAAAATAATGCAAAAGCATTTCCCGCTGGAGCAAGGATTGGACACATGCACCTTAAGGTTACAAACCTTGAAAGGTCAATCAAATTCTATCACGAGAAAATTGGACTAGATATTACAGTAGATTGGAGCTCAATGGGTGCTACATTCCTTTCTGCAGGCGGCAGATATCATCATCATATTGCAATAAATACATGGCATAGTTTGAATGGAGAATCTCATATGAATGATGAGGATGCAGGATTAGAAAGTTTTAGCTTAATCATACCAGACAACTCATATATCAACGTGCTTGCACAGCGAATATATGGTTCTTCTTTTTCTTCAGCTATTTCTAATTCTACACATGCAACAGGCAATCAAATATTGGTTTCAGATCCAGACGAAATACAGTTTATGATTAGTTCTGAGTAGTATGAAAAATCAAAATAAGTATTGCCATGTCAACCGGTAGTGTCAAATATCCTTAATCCTCCTGATGCTATTGCATTTGAGACAGATAAAACAGGTTTAGTAACATTTGCAAAATAAATAGCACAAGAATTTGGAAGAAAAGGAACTAGGGCAAATATGGTATCTCTAAGGCTAACTGAAACCTATCAAAATGCTCATTTTCCTGCTATGTAATTGTATAGGGTAAGTAACTATTTCAAAATGGTGAAATTTCAAAATGCCAGCAAGTCTACCATAGGTATCTGGCAACATTTGGTTAGTTATTTGCAAAAAGATAATCCTTACAAACGTTGCTCATAATGATTATGCTTGCTTTTACTACTATTCTTATCATAATAGGTTCATATCCCCAAATTCACACCACAAGAATTTCGCGACATATTATTCTACAAATGTGCATCGGGAGTCTGTCTTAGTGCAGCAAATTAATTGAAGACTTTATACGACTTCAATAAATGTAAAACTAGCTATTTTAAAGGATATTATATGTATACACATTATATATTAACAAATAGATTTGCAGAAAAACGACAATAAAAGATAGTTTTTTTATTGTTATGGCTTTATCGCAGTTACGCAAATACATTCATTATCCATTCTTACCGGCTGGTTAGCAGCACTATGACTAGCAGCATAGTTGTTTCTCACTTGCTCTGCTACTATGCTCCATACTTCTTCTTGTCGTTTTACTGATTCTTTGCTCAAGATATTCTTAAGTGTAGTAGCGACAGCTCTGGTATAATTGATATAATCTTGTACTGTAGCAAATTCAAAGGTTACATTAAGTGTTTCAGAGCGAATATCTCTAAACCCTGCATTAGACAGAGCACCTTGTAGAATATCGATATCTGCTAGCGCAAATGGGCCAGGAGTTCCAAGAGGAAGTGGAGGAACTTGTAGTTCATGCTTCACAATATTCATTGGAAAACTTATGAAAGGAACCTTTGATGCCTCCGTCCAAACTGCACACACAAATCGTCCACCTGATATCAGAGCATGGAATAAGTGGCTCAAAATACTATCTAGGTGTGGCATAAAAATTAGTCCCCATCTACAAAGGACTACATCAAATGATGAGTCTTGTATCTCCAGAGTTTCTGCATCGCCCTCTCTGAACCCAATTACATCTTGCAATCCCATGGCTGTAGCTCTTTGTTTTGCAATTATCAGCATTTGTGATGAAATATCTGTGGCTAGTACATGGCCTACATTCTTTTTATTTTTATTATCATTATTATCACCACTTTTGTTGCCATAACCAGATGCTAGTTCTACTAATTTTC
>DATDNG010000571.1:0-2503 GCA_036518375.1 Nitrososphaeraceae archaeon
GATATTTGGGGAATTTCTTGCTGGTTATGTAGCTGCTATTCAGAGTGGTGGTAATGTAGTAAATTATCTAAAAAGTAAGACAACAAGTGCGTTTGAGACACTTGAGAATACCGAAAAGCTAGGTGTTGAAAAAATAAGCGGTGTAATACATGGTTGGCTTACGATGCAGATAGTGATATTGGCATTATTCATATTAATTGCTGCTGTAGGTGCTAACCCTATGGATGGAGGTACCTCTGGAGCACAGAGTGATCCGCCTTATGTACTCTTATTTTTCTCTCCAATCATGTCGGTTTTGTTCTTGAAAATAGTTCAGCGCATGGTTCGTGCTAACGTTCCTGAGATACCTGTCAAAAAATTCCTTCAGATCGCGGCTCCAAGTGTTCTAATTGTGTCTATTCTTATTTTTACTAATGTTATTTCTAGTCTCCATATTGATGCTTATTTGCTAGGAATGGCATTAATAATTTCGTCAATCTTACCTGCTTTACAATTCAATAAAATTTATCAATTAAATATTGCTGCAGAGAATGCTACTCCTCAAATACTTCGTGATATTACTGAGGCAAGAAAAGCTGGTATGGGACCTGAAAAATGCATAATCCGTGCATGTAAACGAAAAGATTTCAAGTTATTCAACACTGTTGCAAATTCAATTTCAAATAAACTTGAATGGGGCGTGGCATTAAATAATATTTATGATGGCTTGAATAAAGAAATTAAAAATTTTCAAGTATTGATCTCGTTTAGAATTTTATTTGAAATCATATCGTCTGGTGGAGGAAATGTGTCAAGCTTAGATTCGTTATCTGATACTAGTGAAAAAATTTACAACATAGAAAAAAACAAACGTGAATCGTTAAAAGTTTATGTGATGGTTGGATTTATGCTTATTACAGTAACAGGTTTTACAACTCTTCTTACCATCGAATCATTTTCTGTGATTAATGAAAAACAGAACTTGGACAAGACAAAAACAAACGATACAACAAAAAGCGATTTATTTCTAGAAAGAGTGTCTCTTTCTCTTGTTATACAAGGGTGGTTGTCAGGCCTGTTCATAGGTAAAATTACAAAAGGCTCCTATTCTGGAGGATATGTGTATTCAATAATGCTTGTAATCATTACTATGGCAAGTATAGCCTTGATTCAGTTACACGTAGTTAATTTCAATGCCTTATTCAAATCTGCATGAGTATGTTATTCAATGTGTCACACCGTCTCTTATATCTTAATTTAAAATATTTAACGTGAATTGAGATATTTCATAATTGTTATACTTTGTTTAACATTAGCGATTCACTATGCGTATGGTGAATCTAGTGCACAGTTTGGAGTGAGACTTGTCCCAAATAAAATAATGGAAAACACTGAAGGAATAGTTCAAGTTTATTCAGATTCTACAGATATGATAAAAGTTGATAATTTGATTGCTACATCGTCAGATTCTTCAATTATTCAAATACTTGGGATAGAGAAAGAAAAAGATAGCTATGTAACTGATATTAAGATAAAAGCAATTACAGCTGGAGATGCAAAAATAGCACTTGCAGCACCAGGATTTCTTTCTCAGGAATTTCCAATAACAGTTTACAAAAATACTATAGCTCCTGCAAATTTATTGATTAAAGTAACACCTGATACTTTTTCAAGTAATGGCCCAAGTCTTGGTTATGTTACGGTTGAACTTGTAAATAGTGCAGGATCTCCAACATTTGCAAATGCAGATACTCCTATAACTATAACTTCTTCAGATTTTAATACGGTAAATGTAAAAACCACTCAGATTGTTATCAGCAAAGATTCGTATTATGCAGTTGGTCAATTTGAGATAAAGCAACAAGGAACTGCTCAAATATCGGCGTCATCTCCATCCCTATCGACAGTCAGTACAACAGTTACAATTGGGGCTCAAAATTCTCAGCAAACACTGCAAGTTTATGTTTATCCACAAAAAATAAACGCCTTTAGTGCTGCTTATGGATATGTTGTAGTACAACTTCATGATCATTCTGGAAATCCAGTAGAAGCAACAGATGATATCCCTATTAGAGTTCAAATCACAAACTCCTCAGGGGTTGAATCAATAAATACAAGCCAACAGAATACGTTGATCCAAGCAAACCAAGATCTTGTAATAAAAAAGGGTTCGTATTGGGGATATATTCCAATATCTGTTAATGCCGGATTAAATGGAACGTATAATGTTGCTGTATCAGCCAAAGGATATGCCGTTTCAACTTCAGCACAAATTTCTTCTGTTGTGCAGACATGTAAGGACACTAATCATAAAACAGCTCTTGGTGATTGTACAAGTGGTGCATTGTATGATACCAAATCTGCCAGAGTTGATCTTTTACCAATCTTAGGTACTGGGCAGCATGAGTTAATTGGCATAATGCATCTTGCAGATAATTCAGGAAATCCTGTAATGGCAAAAGAAAATATGTTAGTCCATGTTGATTCGTCGGATTTGCAAACCCTGTCAGTAGATGATGTGTTG
>DATDNG010000572.1:0-4522 GCA_036518375.1 Nitrososphaeraceae archaeon
TATCTTTTCAGATTTTTTTTGGCATAACCCTTATAGCCCCTCCTTTATCTCTCTTGTACAAGTTCAGCAAAGTATTCAATGATAACAGATGAAATCAGGGAAAGAATGTAGGTATCAGAATGACAATGACTGATGTCAGGCGATATCAGGGAAAAAGTTTTAGATAAGCATGGTTCTTTATTATAGTAACATTACATTTGTCAAGTGACAATAACACTGAGCGAGAAAGGAAAGTTTTAGAGCTATACAATCAAGGCAAGACAACTCGAGATATTGCAAAGGAGCTAAGGATGTCACTGAGAGATATTAGCATCATTTTAAGAAAGAACCAAGCGAGCCATGCGATAGCAATAACAGATAATGACATTAATAACAACAGTAACAATAATAACATATACATGCTTAGATAATTTGCCTGTTTTCTACTGGTAAAATAATCTGGCACTTTTATTATAATTCCTATTATGGCCACTGCAACCTAGATAGAAACGAATTATCAAAGCGGAATGACACGGGGTTCATACAGGTTTGGGATTATTAGAGGCTGACACCAGAAAATGGTAAAATAAGGAGACCAATAGATTTCACAAAAGTAGGACTCATAAATATTGAGATCATAAAATACAATACACTTCTTAGTATTTAATCGAGGTTTTAATGAGACCTATGATTTCATACTGCTGGTGAACAAAGCAGTATCTCGATGCCTCTAATATTGCTGCTTACGTAGCAAGATGATCTATTTAATACCAGCTAAAATAATACAGTTTACGTACCAAATTTAGAATCTGCTAGTATATCTGTTATAAATGGTAAGACAAATACTGTAACAGCTACTATTCCAGTCGGTAATAGTCCTAGTTCCGTAGCTGTAAATCCATCAACTAATATAGCTTACACAACCAATTTTGGCGATAATACTCTATCTGTTATAGCTAGCAATAACAGATGATAAACTGCTGCTGCATGCTTTAGAATAAACTAAAAAACTGGTGGAGATAAATTCATTGTCTGGCTAGAAGAATAATAATGTTGACTGCTGCTGCATGCTTTAGAATAAACTAAAAAACTGGTGGAGATAAATTCATTGTCTGGCTAGAAGAATAATAATGTTGACCAACAGGAAATACTAATCAAAACATTATTGGAAACATGAGATTTTATAAATAACGAAGGGGATAAGGACGAGTACTTTTAACTTCAGGGTTTTAGATAAAGAATCGTCTAAAAAAAGATTCGATTGAATTTTCATTTGCATCCCGACGGGCCCGCTCCGATATCAGTCCTTTTTAGTGGGTTCTACAACAAAAAAGGTGTAAGAAAAGACGTGGAATCAATAAAATCGGCAACTAAAACGGATGGACTACAAGAAGAACAGCGAATAATAGATCTTTGGTCACTGTACATGTTCGCTGTCAAATCACCTATATAACACGCCAGAAGTATCAAAAAAGATTAGCCAAATTCCTTGACTCTGGTTCGTTAGATCAAGAAAATGATAAAACCATAGAACAAAAAGCATGGGTATTCGCCGAAAGCGGAAGAAAAGATCCCAATTGGGCATTCAGTACCGTTGTAAAGTTTGTCCAATCTCAGAGAGATCGTGTGAACAGAAAGGAGATAACCGGTGCTACAGTCAGAAATTATATAAAGAGTATTAAACTGTTCTGCGAAATGGCAGACATACCAATACCATGGAAGAAGAGAACTCGTGGTCTTCCGACAGGGAGAAGATATGCAGACGATAGAATCCCAACTATCGAAGAGATAAGAAAGATGTCAGAATACCCAGATAGAAGGATAAAAGCTATTGTTTACACAATGACCTCTTCAGGAATAAGACTAGGAGCATGGGATTATTTGAAATGGGGAAACATTAAACCGCTTCAAAGAAATGGCAAGGTAGTCGCTGCAAAGGTGATTGTATATGCTGGTGAAGACGAAGAGTATTTTACATTTATCTCTCCTGAGGCTTGTCAAGCACTTTATGGGTGGATAAAATATCGTGAAAGTTCTGGCGAGTTGATAAACAATGATAGCTGGGTTATGCGAGATTTATGGGATACAAAGGTACCACAAGGAAGAGGCCTAGCCACACGTCCAAAGAAACTGGCTTCACTTGGAATAAAACGACTAATGGAAAGGGCAATCTGGGCACAAGGTCTTAGAAAGAAGTTGGAGAATAGAAAGGAGACATCCGTTTGCTGCCAATCACTCTTATCGAAAGTGGTTTAAAACTAGGTGTGAACAAGCTGTTATGAAACCAATAAACATAGAAACATTACTTTCGCATAGTGTAGGCATAAGTGACCATTATTATCGCACAACTGAAAATGATCTTTTAGAGGACTACCTGAAAGCGGTGGACTTTCTTGCCATAAATGAGGAGAACAGACTTAAACTGCAGATACAAGAATTAACGAAGAAAACACAGGATAAAGAGTATATAATCGAATCTAAACTGCATGATAAAGATAAACAGATACAGTCCATGATTGATAAGAATAGACAACAACCATAGCACATAGAACGAAGGAACTAAATGACAATGTAAGTAGTTGCATGTCTTTTTTTTTGAGGCGAACATCTTCCGATTAAACCCATAAATACTGCAAGGAGTATTACACTATACTGGCATTCAATATGTCAGCAATAACAATAACAAAACAAACGAAAAGGCTGCAGATTGGTTTTCGAGTTGGGGACTACGCGAACCAGCCCACAGCCACTAAAACCGAAACCGCAGGAGGCGGTCACGGACATGAAAGATAGTGTTATACCAGAAAATAATTGTTACTACCATAATGAACTTGTAACCACTAAATGTCCTACGGATAATTGCAATAGTTGCAGGAGACTATATGACAACGATATAGTTGGTCTAAGGCTGATTTGCCAATGCCCTTGCCATTCAGCGATAAGTGACATAAACAACAGGAGACAGCAAACAAAGTCGCTACAGGAAAATCTCATAGAGTCTATACCCTCTGATAAATCATTAAATGACTGGTCCCAAAGCACTACTGAAAATAGGAGGCTGCAGATCTAATTTGGCTAGCAGCAACAGCCACTACGATGAATGTCTAAGAGAGTTAAAGGAGAAAGGACAAAGGCTTGCCAGCCAATACATAGTGGAGTTATACTCTATTCTAAGAGATGAAGAAAAACTACCACTCGAAGACTGCCGTGCAAAGATAGAGCAGGATTGTCTTCATTTATGGTCTAGGGCTACAATAAGAAAGTACTTACCTCCTGAGGCCAAGGATTTCAAAAAGCAAGCGGCAGGAAAGGTTGGATCGGAGAATAAGAAGAACAAGAACGCATTGCTACTAGTTGCACAAACTGAAAATGGTGCTAGAACCAATCTAGCAGAAGGTGACTCAGTTAGCCAAAAGGAGGAAGAAGCAAGGACTTCTTTTTATAAAGAACTTGACCAGCAACTATCAAGCAGAACCGTTTCTCCAGATTTACTAGAGGCCAGCAAGATTATTGCAGAGAAAGACGACATAATAGAAGAGTTAAGAAAAGAAAACGAGGAACTATTAAAGCAACAGAATCCAACAAGCCATGGCAAGAGCATAGACATACAAAAACAAACACAGATTGAACTTGAGTCGGAACTAACCAAAAAGGATGCTTTGATAAAAGAATTAGAGCTTAAAATCAATCACCTAGAAGAGCAGCTAGAAGCAAACGATGATGGCAACGAGAACAGTACTTTTCCTTGTACAAGTAACGATCAACACGAGAATGCTACTATTGACTTTGATATGTCTTTGCCTTTTGAGGATGTACGAATTCACATGGAGTCTATATTCAAGAAAGACAAAGGTCTTGGAAAGGTATCATTCTATGGACGATTAAACCTGAAAACTAGCAAAGTCATTGCAGTTTCTATAGGAAGTATGACAGAAGAAGACAAAGATGAGGACTTTACCAGTAGCGACAAAGATGATAAAGTATGACAAAGATGACTAGTCTATACTCATATACGATGACAGGTGCGATGACAGTGACACCGTCCTATAGCTGGAATATCTGTGCGTCGGAGGATTATAATTGAGTGACCTTGACTGTGCTATGATGGAGCATATTTGTTATATTGTACATGAAGAGCATAGACCTTTCTCGCATCGGGACCTTCTTCGATTTACAGTAGATGAAAAGGAGTATAAAATAGCCCATGGTACTTTTAGAAACAAGATATCACAGCTAATGAGGGAAGGTAAAGTAGAATTAGCATACAATGCTGGTATTGCATTATATACTCTCAAGGGCATTACCTTTGGAAAGCCCAAGTTTACGATGACACCTAACCATACAGGGGTACCCCTACAAGATCCCATTATCAAGTTAATTAAGAGCTTGCCTATGGACAGGGGAGCATTACATGATATTAGACTTAGATTTAATGTTCCTGGCATCTGGTCTATTCTCTCTACTGGTTCACAACTCATGGTAGATCCCATAAGTAAAGATATCATGTTACAGACCTGTGAGATAGATGGTCTTCTGATCAGAA
>DATDNG010000573.1:0-2907 GCA_036518375.1 Nitrososphaeraceae archaeon
TGAAATAGTATTTCTGCACGAATCTATATGTCCAAAAACTATGCAGAAACTGGATTTTATAAGATTCTTATCTGATAGAGAAGATATACAGGATTACGAAACATGCGCTGCAGGTTCATTGTTTCAGCATTGCCGCTACAATAATCAAGACTGCAAATATCCAATAAACCGTAGGTGGCTGCAAAGTGATTAAACCTAGCCTAGAAGCAAGGTGGTAGCCTGCACTTGTTGTCACAGCCGCAACTGTTGGCATGTAAAAGATCATTTTTGGCATAAGCCAAAAAATAACTTCTTTACGTGTAGAAAGGCTAACATTTCTTAAAATGGGCCCAAGTAGAAAAGCCATGAAAATATCAGTCCCAGTCCAAAGCATAGAAGTAAATACATGCACATAATTGAGGAGAAGAAAATTAGCAGTCAGAATTGCCACTATTAACGCAACTATTGGTATAGTGATCCATATGTTAGCACGTATGGATATTGTTGGGATTCTAGTCTGCTGCATATATATACGTCTACTTTTTGTCCTAGTCGGATATATGACGATAGCTATTAATCCAGAGAAGTTTGAAGTATATGCAATGTCCATACAAGTCAAGTATTATTACACATATGTCATGCCAATCCAAATCAGTCATCGCGTCGCCATACCATGCATTTAACAAATAGGTGTATTAATTTGAAAGTGAGATGTAATGATGCTTATCACTTGTATTCTGGTTTGTATATCAAATGTTCTGTATGTGATACCTGATAGTAATATGATAAAGCTAAGTTTAGCATATAATTAATGAAATCAAAACTATGGACTTGCGTTACCTTAGTTATCCAACAAGTGAGCCAGTTCGCACCATATAAGACATATATTGAGACATTGACCCAGTTATTGGGGGTATGAATGCAGTTCGTATCCATAAATTCGGGGGTGGACCTCAGGATCTTGTATATGAAGAAGATGTAATGCAACCACCACATCCCAAAGAAGGAGAAGTTTTGGTTAAAGTCTATGCTACAGGCGTTACACGAAATGAAATAGTTTGGATCTGGTATAATCCTGATATTTCTCTTCCTATAATTTTGGGCCATGAACTTTCAGGCATTGTAGAAGAGGTTGGTCCTAAAGTAACCAATCAGAGGGTAGGTGAGGCTGTATATGGACTAACCGATACTTTATCAGTCACACGTGATGGTGCAGAAGCAGACTATGTTATCGCGATAGATTCAGAGATTGCACCAAAACCCCAGTCTCTTGATCATGAATATGCTGCGGGTGTTCCAATGGCTGGGCTTACAGCATGGCAGGCACTTTTCGACCATGCACATCTGTCATCAAAAGATACGATACTCATTCATGGAGCAGCCGGGGGCGTGGGTAGCTTTGCAGTATAACTTGCTCGATGGACTGGAGCACATGTCATTGGAACAGCTTCAGCATACAATTCCAGTTTTTTAAAAGATTTAGGGGTAAATGATATGATTGACTACGAGAAAACAAGCTTTGAGGATATAGTACATGATGTAGATGTAGTATTTGATACTGTAGGTGGAAAGATGCTTGAAAGATCTTGGCAAGTACTTAGGAAAGGAGGTAAGCTCGTGTCTGTGGCTAGTCAAGATCTTCCCACAACTTTTGATAAACTTCAGGCATATTTCAAAGAAAAAGGAGATTCATATGGCGTTGATGCAACGTGGTTTATTGTTCATCCCAGCAGGGACCAACTTATCAGAATTGGAGATCTGATTGATTCTGCGCGGGTAAAACCTATCGTGGATACAATTCTTCCTCTTTCCCAAGCAAGTCAAGCGTATGAAGGTGCAAAAGGTGTTCATAAACATGGCAAAATAGTCTTACGTGTGAGATGAGTTACAATCAGAGTTAACATTGGTGGGAACTCCCACCAAACACACCACCAAAAACTCATGAGCCTTGGATGGAGATTCATCCTGCTATAGATGTCTATAAGAAATAAGGATCATAAATAAGGCAGAGAACCCCAATATGTGACAAGGTCAGTTCACAAAGTTCCTCTATTATCTCCTTATCAAGATAAGTAGTACCATCTTGCATTATTATAGCAAATATTGGATGTAAATCCATATACACATTCATTTATCATATCTTTGAATAAAGATTGCAAAACCTATTGTTGTTGTATTATTGGTCAGAAAGTACAACTTCGAATTATCATAGAAATTGCTTAAATAACGCTAATACTGCGGTTATTTATGGTAGATGAGGAAGAAAAAAATCAAGCTTTAGCTATACGTTACCACGAAGATATATTTCAAAAAGGTAAGCTAGAAGTGGCAGATGAGATTCTGTCACCTGATTTTATTATACATAATCCAGTTCTGCCTGGAGAACTACGCAAAGGCCCTGAAGGAACAAAGAAATATGCATCAGCGGTAATAGCAGCTGTACCAGATAGAAAAATTGTACATGATGATATTTTTGCAAAAGGAGATAAGGTGCTGATAAGATGGACAAATAGTGGAACAAATACAGGACCATTATTTGGTAATCCAGCTACAGGCAAATCATATATTGTAACAGGTTTTGATCTGTTTCGTATTTCAAATGGCAAAATCATGGAACTCTGGCAGCAATATAATTTTGCGCCGTGGACATAAACCACTATATTATTTACTCTCTAGCCAGCTAGGTGCGCACGAGTGAATTTTTTCAACATAATTGTACATTTTGCGGTATCAAAAGTGTAACACGTTCCATCAATTTCTTATTGATACATTGGACGATTTCCCTTGAATGAGGCTCCTCCTTCTTCCTCTCTTCCTCCTGAAACAACAGAGGTACTATATGGTAATGAGAATATTCAAACAAAAGTAGTGGAAGCTTATTTATGGATAAAAGAAACACTTGATGGGTGTATTGACCATAGTGAAGTA
>DATDNG010000574.1:0-2075 GCA_036518375.1 Nitrososphaeraceae archaeon
CAAGAGTTTTTGAAAGAGTGCTTAGAATCTGTCTTAGCCGAAATTCCAGTAAGACGTATAATCATTGTAGATGCAGGATCTACAGACCGGACTAAAGAGATAGCGGTAACATATGATAAGGTCGTGTTCTATTCTCGTCCAGATATGAATCTGGGTCAGGCTACCAAGTACGGTGTCTCTATGTCACAAACAGAATGGGTTGCCGTGATAGATTCAGATGTTGTATTACGAAAGAGATGGTTTGAAAATATCGAAAAGTACATGCAAGTGGCAGATGCTATTGAAGGATGTAGAATTGATCATATCTTCTTTAAAATGCAAAGAGACACAACCAAATCCACTATTGGTTGGTTAGGTCACACCTTAATAAAGAAAGAACCCATATTGAATATGGATCTCGACACACAATTTGGAGAAGATACAATAGTGAAATTTAACTTTGATAAACAGGGCAGAACATGGAAAAAGATACCGGATTCTCTATCTGACCATTACACAAAGATTGATAATACAAAGCACGTGAGAACTGGTTCTATTTTTAGACCTGAACCACAAGTAATTTACGTTCCTAAGGACGTGCAAATACAACAGGGGCATCTAGTTAGAAAATGCCATGCACTTGCAAAAAAACAAGCTATTAAGTTATTATTGCTGTCTCCAATTTATGAAGCGTACTGGGCGTTCAAGAAGAATTTCTGGTTCATTCTAGCGTATTTCAGGCTAATCTAAGAAGTGCTTTTTGATGAATTCTCTTCGTATTTTTCTAAAATACGCCAGGTATCGTTATATATGCTATCGGTTATTTTTGCGCATCAAAATGGGGAAGAAGGAACGAGATGATTATTTAACAAAAATTCGACTGTCCTCGATTGATTTTCTTCCCGAGAGGCCTTATGTAATGGATTGTGGCGCTAAGGCCATGCCCAGAAAGAGGAGTCGAGATTTTGCTATGCTTTTTGTAACAAGGGAACAAGAGATTATATCAAATCTGACAATGGAGAAGAATGAGACCTTCGTGGATGTGGGCGCAAATGCCGGTGCATACACATTGATGATTGCAAATAATTACAAAAATAAAGGAGTAAGGGTTATCTCAATAGAAGCTCACCCGGAAAACTATAAAGCATTATGTAGAAATATTCATATAAACAAATTTAGAAATGTTAAAACAATCAATAAAGCTGCATCGGATCATGATGGAATAATAAACTTGTACGAGCGCTCTCATGATGGAAGCCGCGTAGACAGCGAGCTATACAGCATATATAATACTGCTGTTCTCGATCGAACCAACGTCATTCATCCGGAAGGAAAGGCACTGCAGCTTGAATGTGACACATTAGATAATATGCTTGCCGATCAAAGAGCAGATGTTATGAAAATGGACATAGAAGCTGCAGAAGTATTAGCATTAAAAGGGGCCGCAAATACATTGAGGAAATTGAGGAAACTTATCGTGGAAATACACGGAGAAAATCGTCTTATTATTGAACAAATATTGAGAGAACACGATTTTCATATTAAATTTATCGATAAAAATATGACACATTTGATGGCTTTTAAGGATCCTGTGAGAAATCGTTAATTATATGTATTTTATGAGCCTTTTTTGTTTCCAACCTCAAGCTTTGTCCCTTACAAACAAAAAATTAATGAATACAGGCGACTCGTTAGATGCAAAAATTTTTTCACACATTATACAAGAAAAATGGTTTGTTCAATTTAATGACATCATCTACCGGTGATTTCTTTATCGCTAACTAACATGCAAGATGAGTATAAGCCTGCAACGTACAAGATCATTGTAAGAGCCAACAAAAATGAGAGATATGAATGAATATAAGTACCCAAGAATAGGACATGGCATGGCATGTGATTGCCTAAAGCCTGTATCGGAAACCTTGAAGGAAAATTGTATTACTTTCGAAAATTACAACGATCTAATATTACAATTAGAGTATTTCAAAGAAAATTTGGATGAACTCTATAATAAGAGATTAAAGATATTTGAATTTGCTCGGAATAGCCTGATTTGGGAAAACTATGAGAAGAATATCTTTCGTGCTTATCAGTTG
>DATDNG010000575.1:0-5011 GCA_036518375.1 Nitrososphaeraceae archaeon
GACTTTTGTTATGCTCTGTGGTAGTTATTATAATGAAAAAATACTTACAAAGAGGTCAACTAAAAGTCCATGAGTATTTGAGAAATACTGAGTATGCTTATTGCAACTCTTGTAAGAATAGAACACAATTTACATGTGTAAAATGTGGGTCTTGTTGGAGTTGCCATTGGATAAAAGAAGAGCTTGAGAGGATTTCTCCCTGTCTGACACCAATAGAGGTATAACAAACAAACAAATAAACAAACAAATAATGCCAACATCATATTCTGAAGATAATGCAAATAGTAGATAGGTTAAAGTCCAAAAATTCATAAGAATAGTGTTTAGATAATTGCCTATGTCTGGACGTTTTCCATCTTCATAAGACAATCTGTCTTATTGAACACCGATTGTCAACGCCATCCCAGTTGACCTGACGGCATCATCTTCTTCTTCTTCTATCTGCCAGTATACTCAGTGTTATATTTATGACGATGATGATGATAATGATCCGTGTTCTTTTCTCCCTGCTTTTTCTTCCTCTTCTATAAGTGTTTTTAGCATTGTTACATCACGTTTAAAGAACATATCTAAAATCCAGTCTGCCAATACTCTTATTTTCTTTTGTAATGTTGGAAGATGCACCAAATAATAACTTCGCCATATCAACCAAGCTAAAAGTCCTTGTACTTCTATACCTAATAAATTACCTATACCAGTTCGCTTTCCTATACTAGCCATCATTCCTTTTGTTTTGTAATCAAATATTTTTCTATCTTCTAGTCTTCCTTCTATTAATGCAATAATATTGTTTGCCACTATTGCACCTTCCCTTATCGCATGTTGTGCTGTTGGCGGATAAGGATTGCCACTGTTAGGGTCTATTATGTAAGCACAATCACCTAGAGCATATGCTCCTTTATAATTTGGCAACTCCAAATATTTATCCACAGTTATTCTGCCGCTTTTATCATCGCGTTCACAGGACATGCTGGTAAGTAAAGAAGAAGGTGCTACACCGCCAGACCAGATTATTGTCTTTGTAGGTATTATAGTGCCATCTTTTAGGCTGACAGTATTTGGAGTAGCTCCTGTTACACGTTGATTAAGAATTATTTCAATTCCGCTTTTACGTAACCTCTCTAATGCAAATTCGGCCAACTGCTTACTCATTTCAGGTAAGAGTCGATCACCCGATTGAACTATTATAACCCTAATATTATTGCTATTTATATTATGATAATGGTCTTTTACAGAATCTCTAATAAAGTCATTTATTTCCCCTGCAGTTTCTACTCCTGCAAAGCCTCCTCCTACTATAACAAAGGCCAATAATTTTTTTTGAACCTCATCGAATGTCTTGATATCATTATTATCTGTATGACCGTAGATATTGTTAACATCAGCAGCAGTACCAACTGCTGACAATATTAATTGATCAGATTGTTCAAGTAAATATATTATATGATTTCTCAAATTTATAGCATCATTTAGAGTCTTTATTGTAAATGCATTTTGTTGTATATCTGACATTCCAAAAAATTTTGTCTCACTTCCAAGTGCTATAACAAGATAGTCGTAGTACAGATATGATTGGGTTTTTGATTCGAAAATATTAGTAGCTGTTGTTGATAAACTGCTACTGCCGCCCACAATCTCGGCCAGAGCTGACGCGGATGAAGTGGAAGATCTAATTGAAATCCTTTTCTTTTCCAAGTCGATATTTTTTACAGTGGCGCAATAGAATCGTGATCTATTGCAAAATTCTCTAATTGGTGTTACGATATGCCTTGTTTCTATCATACCGGATGCTATCTCATGGAGCATTGGAGTAAAAAGAAGATAGTTATCTTTGTTCACCATTGTAATATCTATACTTACATCAGTTTGGAAATGGTTTTGAAGCTTTTTTAATACAGTTATTCCTCCAAAACCGCCTCCCAAAATAACTATTCTTTTTCTATTTGTTGCCTGGTACTGCTTGTTATCACCACTGGCGCCATGCACAAACAACAAATGGTTTTGGAGAATATCAATTCTTGAAAATGATATATCACAGCTAGGACACCTATATCTAGCACCAAACTTTATTGATAAAAAGGAAGAAAACAAGCCCAATGTAATTCCAAACAAAAGGTTGATCGATATAGGATATAGAATAGAATCTATTTGAAAATTCGAGAATGTTATATTATTATTGTTATTGTTGCTGCTGATGTTATTGCCGTTACCATTATTGTTATTATACTCATCATTATTCCTATTGTCGTGATAATTATTGTTAATATTATTACCAGCCAATGCATGTCTAAATTCTGGATTTAGAACAAAGCGCGATACAGGAATAGAGAAGATTAGATATACAAGTACACCTACGAATAGGCCATATCTCAAACCATTCGATGGCTTGCTTATATTCAAAATGTTAGTTTTGTATAGAAATACACCTGATACTATTCCAATTGAGATTCCTACTATTATATGAATAGTCATTCCAGCAATAATAGCAGATGATATAGGTGAATGAACTCCAACTATATGTCCAAATACTACCCAAGTAAGGTCATATGCATGAGATATTCCTTCAGGAGAAAAGAAAGTAAAGGGAATTGTCATAACCATAGCCCCTATTATACCTCCAGCGATAATGAAGAATACTTCTCTCTTGAACGAAAAGTCTACTCTAGCTTCTTGGGGCTTTATCTTGGTAACCATATCAACGCGGATGTTTGTAATATGGCATTCTAAAAGATATAAGAATTGGTCAAGGCCTTGTGTAATTATCTCCATCTGCGTTAATTACATTGTATCTCTTACTAGCACCAGAAGTCAAGAGCTTGTGCGATTTTGTTTTTTTCATCGGGATAGTAGTACCTTGGATTTAGCTGGAGCATAAAGATTCAAAAGTTGATTATTATTACTACCATATTATTTAATTGTCATTTTGTGTTTGTGATCGTGCTTTTGCTTCTGCTGGTGTGCACTAATAGAGTAACACCTGTAACAGTAGATCTCATAAAATCTTTGGGAAATATAACATTGATCAAAACAGATTATATACTACAGGCCGATCGATGGGCTGTATTATGTCATCAATTGCACTGCTTATAACTAACCAAGTGAGTTAAATAAGATTGCAAATCGTTAAATTGGAAGACTAAATGAAAATGTGGCTCCTTTCTCACCATCACTATTGTTCTCAGCCCATATTCTACCGCCATGAGCTTCAACAATACCCTTGGAAATATAAAGACCTAATCCTGAACCTGTATCTGATTTAGTTGCAAATTTAGAAAATAATTTATCCTGTATATCAGGGTCAATTCCAGTGCCTCTGTCTTTGATGCTAACAATAACTTCATCATTGTGATTATTACTAAGGCTGTCCTTACCAGTGTTATTACCATTCTTGTATATACTGCTAAACTTTTTTGTAGTGGTAACCACTTTTATAGTACTACTTATGTCGTAATCGGTGCTATAATTGTCACCAGTATCGATACATATCTTCGAAGATTTTAAAGCATTATTCAACAGATTTGATATAACCTGATAAATTCTTATACTGTCAGCTTCTACAATTATAGGACCCTCTTTTTGCTCAAAGATTATCGCTATTTCATCGTCTTTTGATTTTATATCCTCTATAACATTTCTTATCTTTTCGTTGATGTTAAACTTCTCCTTCTTTAGCATTAAAGTTTGGCTCTCAATTTTTGTAATGTCCAAAATATTTTCTGATAGGGCTTGTAGTCTCTTTGCATTTCGAACTATAGTTTCTAAGAATTGTTCCTCATCGCTACTACGTTTTGTTTCGGCTTCAATACTTGAGCCTCGGTTTGTCCTTAATCTGCGTAATCGGAGAATATCAGATAAGCCTATAATTGGTTGTATTGGTGCTCTCAGCTCATGAGCTGCAATATTTATAAATTCATCTTTTAGCTGATCTTTTTGTTCTAGTTGCTCGTTTAATTTCTGTAGTTCAGATGTTAGTTGATTTTGTTTTGTAATGTAATTTTTTATAGATTGAATCATTGAATTAAATGATTGACTGAGAATAGAAACCTCATCACAACCCTTTTGTTTGATTGATACATTAAAATTTCCATTTTTGACTTTAGATGTCGCTTGAGTAAGATCAACTATAGGTCTAAGTATTCTTGTAACAACATACAAAATTAACACCAAAAGGCCAATAATTAAAATAGCAAACAGGATTTGCAATAACATTAGGTTGTGTGTATTCTTATCTGTTTGTTGTCCTAGAAGCGTGACCAATCTATCAGAAGATTCAATTAAGTTAAATGCTATCGGTTCGATTTCTTTTCTGACTAGTGACTGGTCCGTAGTAGTAGTTTTAGTGGTGTTGGTGGTGGTGACAGTAATAACGGTTCTTGCTTCAGACGTCAATGTAAGAAGTTTATTTGTCAGATAAGTTTTGTAAATATTCAATTTATTATCAACACTATTCCAAAGAGGTAAAAGGTTTGGGGGAAGAGGTTTTAGATTTACACCAGAAATCTTTCCTCCTTGCTTTAAAGTCATAATGTTAGATTCTAAGCTGCTCATAGCATCTTTTAGTTGCGAGGCGTCAGAAGTAACAACAGGACGAGAGAAAGCTAAGCCATACAGGTATTTTTCAGTCTGTAATAACAAATTGGCAGTAAGATATCTATTCTTGCCAGCAATATTAATCGAATTTCCTAGTGATGATTGTTCAGATTGAAAATATGCTAGTATGCTGAAACTGCAAACAACCAGGACAATTTCTATTACAACTAATAGTGTTATTTTTGAAAGAATTTTAGAATTTATTTTTTGCCACCATGAAAACAACTAATTTTTCACATTCCTACATCTTGTCCATTTTGGATATTCAAGACCTGTCTTCTTAAAGCTTGAAATTGCCATATCCTATCCCCTTAGCTCCGAATGTGGCCATCTTTAATATAGTACGAGAATAGTTGCAGATATAGATTGCTAATTCTGCAAGTAATCGTATATTGTATACCTTATATGAATAAAGGTTTTG
>DATDNG010000576.1:0-5536 GCA_036518375.1 Nitrososphaeraceae archaeon
TGCTTGTTCTTGTAGTTGTTTATTATTGCTACTACTGATGCCTTTAGTGGTAGGAAAATTAGTAGATGATGCAACTTGAATGTATTAACATATTGTCAGGAACTACTTTTAGCACCGATATCGTCACTAATCCCGGGCCAACCATTATGTAATATTCTACCATGAATAATTTTGTCTACATTATCTTTGGGCCTTAAAATAGAGTCAAATCTGATTCACACCCATTATATATATGGATTCATATACTTGCACGTGGTACTATGTGAAATGCTTTAGTACATGTTTAACTTCTGCAGTTACCATTAGATAGAACACACTTAGCTATAGCTTTGTTACCCTACCCTGTTGATACCAACAGTGATTCTCTGATACCATCATTGTTATCTTGATACCACCTGCTACCATGGACCAAATAACATGATCGATGATGATAACAAAAACAGCATTAACAGGCTGAAGATCTATCAATCAATCATTATTATATTCAAAAATCTGCTGAAGAAAAAATAGACACTGAATGGCAAGCAAGCTAACGTAATGCTTTTGGATGGCGTTAAAGAGATATATATGATGCATATACAAATGGAAAACATGAATGAACAACATCATAAACTTCTAAATGAAAAGCTTTCTTATACTAAAAATTAATTAACAACCTAATAACTAACTGTGATGAAAATTCCAATCTAGATTGTGCCTGTACTGTATGTTGTAATGCAGCAAATTGTGTATTAGATGATAGTTTGACCAAATGTGACTTTATCTAACAACAGGAAGACCTTAAGACAATGGGTGAGATTGTAAACAACGAGTTAGTACAAACACCAACTAGAGGAAATGACATGATTTTGGTAACATCGATAATCTTGTAAACATATCCAGTAATCGGGCATAATTTACAGCTACTATCAGTATGCTAAAAGCATGTAACCCTTGTGAGACTTGCATAGTCAAAATAACGTTTTGAGATGTGAGTAACTCTAAAATAGTATCATTAGAATATAAATATTTATGACATTACCTAAAGGGCATGGCCAAAGACCGAGTACATCAGCAAAAAGAAGCTTTGAAGATTGGTGGAAGACTGTTCCTGAGGATCTCAGAAACAAGACACGTAAGGGAGATGAAGGAAACAAACCATTGTTAAACCAGGTAAACTATGTTCTTTTACATCTCCATCTAGCTGGCAAACACGACGCAAAGCCAAGTCATGAAGAGCTAAAGGATTGGCTACATAGTGGGCAGGTGGATGTCCTTAGAATGGGTGCAAAATAGCAACAAGATAACGCAACGCTTGTAATTTCCTTATTAGTATGTAGAGGGCAAAAATTGATACGTGAACATTAAAATCATTCCCAGAATCACATTATACTAGGACATAAAGTAACCCCTCGTCTATCAAGCAACTTTATTCATTGTTGAAACTGTCTGGAAAGGCTTTGTAGTTTCTTTAAGAAAAGAATATTGGTACATATGGCAACAGTAACAGCATCCAAGATTAACGACAAACTATATAGTAGTTAGTCAATCGATCAACTGTCTATTTGTCAAGAATGATGTTATTCTGACTAAAACTGATAGTGAACTTCTTGAGCACATCTACTCCCAACAGACTTATTTGATTACTCTCATCATTGGCCCTGCTGGTAGTAGTGCGTGGCGGCGGCGGCATGACATGTATATTTCCAACAAACTCCAATATAGAAGTCCCTTCGGAATTAAATAAAATTTCGGCACTAGATAGTATATATGGTATAAATGCTCGAACTCCATTTATCGTCTGTTGATCTGATATCTGAAGATTTTTATTATTACTATAATCAAGTCCTATTCTTAGTGCATCCAAATGACTAATAATAGTTACAGAACAACCAGTATCTACACAGAATCTTATCGGCGAATATATCCTATTAGGTCTGCTCATTAGAATAGCATTGATATAACCTAATCCACCAATACCAATATCTCCTACTATTTTTTTAGTGTAAGTCATCATTCATTTTCATAAATTTTCCCTATGAAGAATACTCTTATTATATCTCCTGCAAATCTTTGCTTTAGTCTATTTATTATAAGTTGTTCATAATCTATATCATAATCTATTACTTTGGAATCGTTAATTGCAACATATCCGCCCTTGTATTTTGTATATAAGTCATTGTAATGATCTCTAAACCATTGAAAGTTTTTGTTAAATTTCTCCAGTTTATCAATGTCTTCTTGCTGCTGATGATGGTAATAAACTATAGCCAATTAATTAATTTATCCTCTTATTATTATTTAAGTGATTAATATCAATATGTTCTCTATGTACGTGTTTTGAATACAGTATGATTTGTTAGAAAAGCTGCAATAGTTTGCGAAATAGTAGCCGCAGCATTTCACCTCTACCGGCAAACATGTATTTTTGTAACCACTTTGAAACTAATGTTTAGATAGTGATATTGCATTTTCACATTGTATTAAAAGCGCTGATCCGTATTGGTTTAAAATTGGATACCATACATGAAGACTTTTTTCATCCTTGCACTCCTTCGTTGCACGTCCAAATTGATCTATGATGGCTTGAGCAGCGACTTTTTGACTACCTGATGGAGTTCGTAAGACTATTTGAGGATCTATAGGGCCGAGAAATGAATGCTTTCCCATAATGATTTTTTAATCATGTTGGTCTTTTGTTAAAATGTTGGAAAATAATAATGGTAAAGTTGCAATAGTCACCGGAGCAAGCAGTGGTATAGGGTATGCTACTTCTTTAGCATTATCAAAAGCTGGTATAAGGGTAGCAACTGGAGCAAGACGTACAGAAAGATTACAAGAGCTAGAACAGAAAATTGTCAAAAACCATGATGAAGGAGGAAGAAAGGTGGAAGAAGAAATATTTATACAAAGAAAACTAGATGTTACAAGCAAATCAGATTGCGATTCATTTGTTGATGCTGTAATTAAAAAATGGGGAAGAGTTGATATTCTAATTAACAATGCTGGTTTAATGCCTCTTAGTTATTTTAAGAATTGTAAAGTAAAAGAATGGGAACAGATGATTGATGTAAATATTAAAGGAGTTCTCTACTGCACTTCTGCAGTAATTCCATATATGTTGGATAAAAAATCAGGACAGATAGTTAATCTGTCTTCTGTTGCAGGAAGAATAGTGTTTGCTGGAGGAAGTGTCTATTGTGCGACAAAACATGCTATTACTGCCTTTAGTGAAGGATTAAGAAAGGAATTAAGTCCAGAGTATAAGATACGAGTTACATGCATTGAACCAGGAGCTGTCTCAACAGAATTACTAGAAACAATAACAGATGAATCCATGGCAAAATTTATACAAGCTTCAAAGAATATGGAAACATTACAGTCAGAAGACATAGCAAATGCGATCTTGTATGCAATACAAGCACCATATCATGTAAATGTTAATGAGATATTGGTAAGGCCCACCGCGCAAGAAAGATGAGGATAATTAAATCTGTCATAATATCATAAGACATATGAGTGTCATTCAATCACGACAGCGATCTGTCATAGTTATGTCATGTAGATATTGATAAGAACAAAATTGAGTGTTACCAAATATGGTAATATTTTATCACAACCACCACAATTGATAATCGAGTACAAATCAAATAATCATCTATACTCATCACCACAATCTCCAATTGTCTCAAACAAGTTATTCGACTTTGTACATATCCTATCTATAGCATCATAATCTGACTTGTCCAAGCTGAAGCTGAATACCTTTTTGTTATTGTTTATATGATCAACTATTCCGAGTCTAGCACCTATAATAACACCTGATACCGCTGGCTTGTCAAGAATATATCGGGTTGCTACATTTGCAATGCTTACATTGTGCTTTTGTGCAATTGTATTCAAAGTCGATAAAAGTTCTTGGAACAAATTCCATCCACCCCATGCATCTATCATTTTCTTGTATTTTCTTAAGCTTAATGTATCTAACTCAGCAGTAGATGGTGGTTGTGTTCTTCCTAAATACCGCTCTGACATCAGTCCTCCACAGATGCTTCCATATGCAAGGAGATTAATATTGTGTTTCAGACAGAATGGTATCATCTTTACTTCTGGCCTACTGTCTATAATAGAATATTGAACCTGGTTTGATACAATTTGTATACCTGAATCTACCATGATCTGCATGCGTTCAGTATCAAAATTTGTAAGTCCTAAATGCTTGATTATTCCGCTTTCGCGAATGTCGGATAGATATTTGAGAGCATCCATGTAATACGGATTGTTATAATCCCACCAGTGGAATTGAAGTAAATCCAGCGAGCTGACATTCATTCTTCGAAGTGATCTTTGAATACTTTCATTAACAATAGAACGTGTAAGTGTCCGTGGCTGCGGCACCCATTTTGTTAATGCCTGAATTCTATTGAGTTCGTCTTCTTTTCCTTTTAATGCCAATAATTTACTCCTAAACTCTCCAATAAAATCTTCTGCCGGGCCATAAATATCTGCCAAGTCCCAACTAGTAAAACCAGCATCGTGATATCTTATCATATATTCGATTGCCAATTTGTGATCAATATATCCATGTCCACCTGCAACTTGCCACATGCCGTTGACTATTCTGCATATTGTCAAATCAGGAGCTAGTTGGTAGTAGCGGCATTCCTTATTCATGACGTTCATTCTAGTTTTCTCTCTGTATTTATGTCATGAGTATCAAGCACAAAAAGCTGGAGCATGAGTGTCTAATCATGTCTGATCTATATTCCAGTGCTTATTTAAAACCCGTCTTCTCTTTTGAGTCAGTAGATACTAGCTCTTTATCTTTACAACGCGGATAATCCACTATTTTTCTATATCTATCTGCAAGTTTTCTTCAGTTTAGATATTAGTAGATTGTAGGATATGGTATGTGTTCTCTAAAGTTTACCCTGATCTTATCGATCCTAATAGCCAGGACGTTAGACTACAGCCTTTAATATTCTTTGGTTACCTTGACATCGCTATAAATATATGGTGTAGATGTGGCTTAATTTACTTCTTAAAGAGAAAATACTTTGAAAGACATAAAATAACTGAACAGTAACTCTCCTCTATGTCCTCTCCATCCGATAAGATATCAATACTATCTGGACATGCATATATCAACCTCGAAACGTACAGAAGAAACGGACAGGCAGTAACAACACCCGTATGGTTCACAATTGACAATAATAATAATAATATGATATATGTTGTGACTAGAACTGAGACAGGGAAGGTAAAGCGTTTACGAAATAACTCAAAAGTACGTATCATGCCATGTAGTATGAGAGGACAGCCTAAAGGTGAATGGCTTGATGGAAAAGCAAGCTTTGCATCTCCATAACAAATGGAGGTTGCATTAAAACAAAGAAACAAAAAGTATGGATTAAAGGCAAGACTGTCTAGGCTTTTTTCTCGTACTAAGGGTGACCTGATTGGAATAACGATCTCCTTTGACTAAACCTTAACATTGACGAACCCATGTAGCATAAAGAATCGATACATGAGATGGAACAAATGACCAAATCCAATG
>DATDNG010000577.1:0-14629 GCA_036518375.1 Nitrososphaeraceae archaeon
CCAATAGCTGAAAATAACACAAACCACCTTTCTTATTTTTGCTAATCTCTTCACTCACATACCTTTGACTCAACACTTTCAACCATTCCTTATGCATAAAGGAACGTTAATTGAACTGGAGTGCAACTTCCATTGCAGCAAGGTCTTTGCCCGCAACAATTGCGCGCGAACTAGGTATCTCTTAAAGGTATGGAATATTAAATTAAATCTCATTTAAATGAATATACCAAACGTTTTGCATTGTATTGCAATGTACTCGTCATACTATTATAATCACATGATCAATTTTCACATGCACATCCAAATATGCATACAGAAAGTTCCCAAGAAGCAGCGGGAAGATGTCAGTTAGCCCGCTGCTCATTTATAGTCATATCTTAACAAAAGGATAAAGCTGACTTACAGAAGCTCAAAATAACCTACCAAAGTATGAACCACCATAATATTCATTCTTTGTTATTATGCTTCGAGCACCTTGCCGCCACGTTCTGCAATCTGTGACTTTGCTTCAAAGAATAGCCTAACTGAAAATATGAATAGTTTTTGTGATAAAATCAATAAATTTGATCGAGCCTAGTCTTGATATAATTTCTATATCTTTTGAAGTGGGACCATTTTCTATAAACCTGAACGACATGCTATGATAGGTTGTACTTTCGACTACAATGATCCCTTTATTTCTTAGCCAAAGAATTGCAGATTGCTTTGATTCATATGGATTTAATTTGATTGGCTTTGTACTATTGTTATTAGTGTTGGTGCTGGTGCTTGTCATTACGCTTCGAGCACCTTAACGCCTCTAACTTTCAAGTCTGCTACTGTCTCAGTATATAATCTAACGCAATCCTCTCTAGCCTTGTCAATATCAGAATTATATACGTGACAAGTCACTAAGACAAGTCCTTTAGTGTTTGTTTCTGCCTTCAAACTATAGGGATATAATGCTGAAGCTGTAGCTAATAAAGCAGGGGATTGCTCGATCTGCTGCTCTTTGACTTGTACGTTATTTGATTGACCTACAAATGCTTTAGGTCTGCTTTCTGGCTTAGTATTAGGTTGTCAAGAGCTCGACTAAGAAAAAAGATAACATAAGTAATCCAGAGATCGAATCATTGTATTATCAATTTATAGCTGATATGATAGATGCACGAGAATATCAGATGGATAAACTGTGAAAGAAATTAACAAATAATCTTCCTTGGAAAACTTTCCTTCAGACTATTATAGCATCTGGTGATGCTATGGAAGTGTGCTCGATTTACCATTTACATATTTGCCGACTCGGCTCCAAGCAAAGTTGTCTTTATTCGTAGCCTTTATTTCCCAAAGGTCATAATCTCCAAATCTTCTATCTCCAACTTTGTTAAGTGTTGTATTGCCAGTTATGCCTTTGTATGTACTTGCTATCTCTCTGAACTTTTGTTTAAAAGAGTTAACGTTGTCACTTTGTTGCGATTTCGTTTTTTCAATACTATCCTGGGTTAAAGATGCGATCCACAAGATATCATAGGCAACATATGCGTATGGTTTTGAAGGTCTTTCAAGCTTCTTGTGCATCTCAGCCTCTATTTGCTTTAGCCTCACATCATTGTCATTTTCGACTCCATAGATTGGATTTGGAAAACCTGTCTTATTTGCAAACATGGCAGCTTCAGTATTTCTTACTAGGCTATTTACTAGAGCCGAGCCATCACTACCATACCATTTTACTTTTGAAAGTACATCGTGGCGTTCTTGAGTTTGAATAAAAATAGGTGCTATCTCATCATAAGCAACTACGTAAACTCCTACCTCACCTAGTCCATACAAAGATGCGGCCTGATTAATCTTGGACACAAGAGATGTTATATCACGATCCCAAATCATAAAATTTATCCTATTCAGACTGGCTGAGAAATCACCTGTGTAAGGTACATAGCCAATACCATCAATCACTTTTCCGCCTAATTGTTCGAAGTATTTAGTAGTTGCATTTACAAGGCCATTTCCATAAACATCAGTCCTCCAGAAGGGTATCACTACCCTTATTCCATCTTTCCACATTCGCTGCGATATTGCTTGGGCTTGATGAGTATCGTCAGGAACTAACCTGAGTATGTTAGTATTATTAAATTCAGTTTCCTTACCCCTGATATTTGCTGAAGGAGCAGTACTTGATGCGCTTATTATTAAAATGCCATTTTTATCAGCATAGTCTTTTACTCCTTGGACTGCTGCACTAGTAGCTGGACCGATGACTATTTTTATGCCTTTATCTTGCAATTGTTTTAACTTTTCTAGGCTTACAGTTGGGTCTGTCTGTGTATCTTCAATTATTAATCCTATTCTGGTTTTAGAATGGGTGTTAGAAAAATAATCATTAATGTCTTTAACTCCTATCTCTAGAGCTGCCTTTTGAGACTCACCTAATTGAGAAGAAGTGCCAGTCAACGGTAATAGAGCACCAAACATTACAGTAGGCTGCGAGTCTGCAGGCTTTATCGCTACTTCGGGATTTGGAATACCAAATATATTAAAAACTGGTGATAATACAGCGTTTGATGATGAAGAAGAATATCTGCTACTGCTAATTCCCACGATGACTGCCACAATCATTATGATTGCAGTGACAGCGATTATCCGATAGGAAAATCGTATTTTGTTTTGCTTTCTCTTTTTGGGAGTATAATTGTTATTATTATTATCATCATCATTTCTAGTACTAGTAGCATCGCTTTTTGTGCCAGAAAAAGTAACTTTTGGTGATGTTTCCAATTCCTTAGTTGCATGCTCATCATGATGGTATGCATAAGAAGTCAAGAACCAAAATAATCCTCCAGCTATAACCAGATAATGTGCTGCAAAAAATAATGAAGAGATCCACAATTGATTTACCAATGATGTCAGTATTACAGGTACAAACCAGCTATCTGACATAGCTATTAAAAAGATACCTGCACATTCGCATACCCAAGGAGTGAACCATAATGGTTCTTTTCTAAAGTTTATCAAAATCACAATAGCAGGAACCATTAAAATAGCATCAAAAATAGGATAAGCGACTATGACTGTAAAGATCGCTGTACCTCTTGTAGAAGATAAATCTGCTAAATTTACAGTAACAGTTATTATGTAGCTAAGGAAAATTGCACATCCAACTGCGGTTAGAAATAGAGTTCTGTTTTTAAATCCAAATTGTTTGTGAAATAGGATATATGTCCTGTACAGATAATATGCTAGGGAACCATAAGCAGATAACCATAGAAAATCTGCCGCTGATGGGACAGGTGGGACTATTTCTAATACAAGTTCATATATTGCCCATATGAGGTCTGCACAAAGCCATAATGATAATCCTATAGCTAGTGCAATGCGCGTATCTTTATACTCGCCAGGAATATTTTTGCGTATATATAATAGAAATACTGCTAGAAAAGCAGCAATTGAAGCATTGATACTTATTATCCAATTAGAGTATATGGTCTTATTTTTTATCTCCGCAAAAATTATGATAGAATCTGATATTATGATTGCTACTAGAACTCCTATGAAAAGGCTTCTTCTGCTAACATTTATTCCTGCAACCATGATTTATCGTAAAGAAGGGTTAAGGTATAGACAGAGATAGAGATTGAAGCTTAATATTACCAGATTCAATGATTGTTGCATATCCATAGTTAGGTTCTATTTGCTCTAAAAATACTATATTAACGCTACCTTTTTTGGGATGTTATTGCTTATTATCCAACTTGAATAGAAAGCTTTTGTTTGTATCTGAGCAAAATAAATGAACGAGTCTGAAATAATAATTGCTAAAACTAGTCCAAGGAAAAGCTCTTTCTGGTAAGTCTTATTATAACACAAATCACTACTCCTACTGTCTAACAATGCTCATGCATGTCAATGTTACAGGTAGAAGATATAAAATTTGTTATTTATGGCGATCTATCCTTCTCTCTAGCAAGTTGTTGTCATTATCAAATTCTTCACGATTTACCATAGTTCTGTATTTGATGTGAGCGATGATCTCATTTCTCTTTTGAATCCTCATGGAATACCCTGCGATTTCCTCGAGTGCTACTTTGATTATTTGTTCTCTACCCAAACGATTACGTCAGCACCAGGTGTACACCCATTATTACACTGTTCCAGCTTCCTTAAACACAATCAGCTGCTGAAAGTGGCTATGGAGGCGAAGGTTCCTGTTTCTCCAATGCTGCTATCAAGTTCTCAATCTGGGGTACAACTTGTTTGTTTGCTGCTTCCTGACCAAATGCTTTTATTACCTCTTCCTTTAGCTTGTTAAGTTCTACAATTGCAGTACCTAATTGATCTGTTTTGAGTAATTGTGCTATATGGGTTATGTCAGCTGACGGTCCTTGTATTGGCTTTTGTGTTTGTTCTGACTTGAGTCTTTCAATAGCATTATTGATACCTTCAAGAAGCAGTAACCTAGACTGCCTTACATCATTTATCGTCCGTTCCTTTTGTACTAGGAATTTTTGTGGATCTCCTAGCTGCTGCGTATATTGTTCAGCTTGACCATATATGGGCATAATAATCGCTGACGTCAATATCAAAAATACAGTTAGTATAGCTGCCGCTAGGCTTGTCAACATAATCTTCTTACTTTGGACATACCTACTAAGACAGACTATGATTTATGGGTTTTGCATATATCAGATCTCTATTCTTTTTTATCCCTTCAACAATATCAAATACTTTTCAAGCGCTGTACGTTTTCTGAATAGCGTTGCTATTTTGGATATAGTCGGTACCATAGCCTGTGGAACTTTTGTTATCATGTCATGAACATCCAAGGTATTATGATCCCCAGTTGAGTGTAAATGTGTCTAATCTGGTTTTTCAAATAATATAGACAATGATGGAAAAATAGTTAGTCTGATTCATCTTGTTGAGTGGCCCTAAATGATCGCAAATCAATCTGCGAGACCAACTATTCAAGTATGCAACAACTGCATGCGTAAAGATTGATTCAATGATCACTGCAGGATAGAAATACAACAGAATGCCTAAAATGGCGAATAGCAGCTAAAGTTACAATGAATTCATCCAAATGGTGCTCATAATAACATTTTAGAGCAATTACGGGTTTGTCTTTAATAGAATATCCTATAAATACTTTATATTATTTCATCACTTATTATGCGTTTCAGAAAAAATGAACTATTGACAACAACTAGTATTATAATATTAGCAGCAGCATCATTGATTTTTTCAACAAACTTTGGAGATAGAAGTATTACTACACAAATATCGTATGCGCAACAGAATGTAATGAATCAGACATCTGCGGGTTTTCGTTATGTTTTCAATACATTTGTTGTTCCTGGCTCAAGTCATGGTTATGGAATATATGAGGAACACAAATCGAATGTCTTCAAACCAGGAGAAAAAATAGTACTCTATATTGAGCCTGTAGGCTTTACACACAAGCCAATAACAGGTACAAATAAGGAAATATTATACTTGAGCAACTTTACCGCAGATGTTATAATTTCTGATAAAGCAGGAAAAGTTTTAGGAGGCGTACAAAACCTTCCTGTAAGCGAAATACTTTCACATCATAGGAATAATGAGGTATCTCTGACAGTATCCTTAACCCAATCTAATCCATTTCCAGTAGGCGACTATATGGTTAAATATCTCATAAGAGACGTACCATCGGGAAGCACTTTTCAAATAGTAAAGAATATCAAGATAGCTAATGTCTAAGAAAATCTGTAATATGGAGACTCGGACTCGTATCAAGACATCCGACGAAGCTGCAGTTGTTGGTCCTTACATTAGGAGGAGCAATGCCAGTATATTCACACTGGTCTAAAAAGCGTTGTACTGAAGCAATATTTTTATTTCCTTGCTCTAGGGGCGCTAAAAGCAAGTTGTTGTTTTTAGGGTTTTCTATATTATTTATCCATTACAAGATTATTTTATGAAAAAGCCAATTCGATGACAATGAGGAAGATATTGATAGATTTAATCCATGAAGATAGGCAGGTAGCTAAAACCTGGATTATTGTTATTGTTCTGTTTTTGTTGTTGTGTAAAAGTAATTAGTAATATAATCACCAACAATCTACTGCTTGACGATGAACTACTAGAATTTGGCCTGGTGGAAGAAAGAAAAAATCGGAAATGCCCGGCAAATGTCAAACTCATCAAGGTTGCAAGGTTGCAGACAATCTCTCTTTTTATATGGCATCGAATAATCTAAGATACAAATAATCAAAAGTAGTTAAATCATATTGTGAACAGGATTTTTTATGATGTCGAAAATCATGTATTATCTTCTGATTTCTATCATGTTTACTACTATGGCTATATTGATTATTTCTATAGCTCATTTCTATGTCGTCGTTGCTCAGAGCAACAACAACAAACAAACTGGAGGAACATCGTCGAATCAATCAAGAGCAACATCATTATCAACTCAAGGTCAGGGAATACCCGGTTCCCAAGAGAATGCAAATCCTTTAGCGCAAGCGCCTATAACTGGTATCAAGGTAAAGCCTCCTAATAATGCTAGCAATGTTTCTCCCTTGCAAAAGACCAACATGACAGGTGCGCTTCCATAGTCAGCTTTATTTACTATTAAAGTTAGCATTGACATTTTGCCTAGTACACATTGTTACATCAAGCGGCAATTCAAGATTTTCTACAGGGATTGGTGATGATTTCGACCTTTGTTGTTTGTTATAAAAATATCACAATAAATTTGTTTATTAATGACTTCTGCATATGACCATTTTCCATTATGATATTATAGTTTTTGTTATTCTATAAGCAAAACCTATGTCGCATTATCGTTGTTCTAAACGGTTCTGTTATCTTATGCAATAAAAAGTGGATATGAGTTAAAGTCTTCTTGATAACTTATTGGCTATTTTTCTGAAAGACTTTTGCGTAGTATAAAGATCTAGGATTTCATCGTTTAGTATGCTATTTCGATCATCATAATCATTATCGTCATTATTGTAGTGGTTTTTGCTCCATTGTCCATGTGTAATATCATCCATAACACTTTCCTTTTTTTCAATCCTCTTATAACTGCTAAAAGGTTCGATCATATATACTAGGTTCACCTTTTTGTTCTGTGTATAATATAATAGGCAACTTATTCCTATAAACTTTTTTAGGTATGTATATCCCAACTTTTACAAAACTTACTCTCTATAAATACAAGAAGACTAACTCTAAACACATTTGAATCTAGAACAACCTACGTGGGTAGAGAAGGTCAGAAGTTCCAGCTATAGTTTGAGGCGCTTACGAGATACTCTCTATAGAGAACTAACCAATAAATAATCATCTAACAATATGCGATTTCGAGAATAATCTATACGAATAGATATTATAACTGGAGTATCAGTTGATTCTTTTGCTTTTTCTAAGACGTTACGAAATTCTTTAGTAGATTTAACATCATAACCAATTGCTCCAAAGCTTTGAGCAAGCATGACAGAATTAGGATTATTAAACCTTGTAAATGCGCTCTCACTAACAGACCAGGCCGCTGAAGTACAGCTCATACGGATGGTAGAATTATGTTTTTAGATGACTAGTGCGCAGTGCTAACTATAGCATATGATGCAAGAGGCTTTCCTCATAAGCCTCTTCATTCTTTATGATATAAAAGAAAGTATCTCTGTACTGTACGCATGCTATATCCATTATAGTATGCGTGCTAGTACCCGAGATGACACACCTTTATGTTACAGCTATCAGAGCCTATCAAAAGAAACATAAGGTAACCTAATTAATCCCTTGATTAACATTTTGGGGTATTATGATTAGTGATTGTAGTATTTACTATCGGCGACCAGTTATCACAAAGTGAGAACCTTGAGTGGAAATCTTTAATGAACTTGTATGTGCCAAACTCAGGAGCCAAATAAACCACAAAGAAAGAGGATATCTAAAAAGAGAAAAACATCTGGGAAAAATTGGGACCCAGTTTAGTATATTTGCAGATGACTGCTTTTGATTGCAATTGAGTCCCACGTATTTATTTTGTAGAGATCAATTAAGACATTGGAAGAGAATTATAACTCTGATAATAATACAAGAAGAGGAAGATCCGGCAACCAACATGTGTTCTATCTGTAAAAGAACAGATAAGATAATATCAGATCCAGAGTCCGGAGAAATAATATGCAGTAATTGTGGTGTTGTGGTTTCAGATAAAATACAGGATATAAATAGACCTGATAGACGAGCTTTCAGTCCAGAAGAAGTAGACAATAGAATCATAACAGGATCTGCTGTTTCTCTAGCGAGATATGATATGGGACTTGCTACTACTATAGGAAAGGCCGATAGAGATGCTAAAGGACATCGATTAGATCCTATAATGCGAGCTAGAATGCAAAGGTTAAGGAGGTGGAATATAAGAACACTAGATCATACTTCTGCTTTTAGAAATCTTATGCTAGCTTTTAGCGAACTTGCTATAGTTAAGGATAAACTAGGACTATCATATGCAATAGTAGAGAAAACAGCTTATGTCTATAGAAAAGCCCAGGAAAGAATGCTGGTACGAGGTAGAACAATATCTGGAATATTGGCTGCTGCAATATACATCGCATGTAGGGAATTGGGAACTCCAAGAACTCTAAAAGATATTGCTGCAGCTAGTAACATTAAACGTAAAGATATTGCACGAAATTATAGAATGTTGTTGTCTGAACTTGGCTTAAAAGTTCCGAACGCTGATCCAATAAGGTGTATTGTCAAGGTTGCTAACAAAGCTAATCTAACTGAAAATACCAAGCACCAGGCGATGAGTATTATGAAGGAGGTTACAGAAAAAGAAATTTCTGCTGGAAAAGATCCTATGGGACTTGCGGCAACAGTTCTTTATATATCGTGTTTGAAGACGGGCGAGGTAAGAACTCAAACTCAGATGGCACATGCGGCAGGAGTAACGGAAGTAACAATTAGAAACAGGTTTAAAGAGCTAAAGAACCAAGCTCTATGCTCGTTCATATTGTAATATGTATTTAAAGACATTAGACTAGGAGTAGGAAGAAAAACAATGTCTGTTTGGGAGGAAATCGACGAATGGGGACCTGAAAAAATATTACAAGTTTATGACCCTGATACGGGGATGAAAGGGGTTTTAGTTATTGACAACACTTCTACTGGGCCAGGAAAAGGTGGAATACGATTTGCTGATTCAGTCACACCGATAGAGGTTTTTAGGCTTGCTAGAACTATGACATGGAAATGTGCTGCAGCTGGTCTCCCCTTTGGTGGAGCAAAGAGTGGCATTATTGCAGATCCAAACAAAGTTGATAGAGTAGCTTGGATGAAAGCATTTGCAAAAATGATAAAACCATACTGCCCAACACAGTATATAGCTGCAACAGACATCGGTACTACTGAACTTGACATGGCTATTTTTGCACATGAAATAGGTGATATGCATGCATGTACTGGAAAGCCTGCTGAGCTTGGTGGAATTCCTCATGAGTTGGGAACTACTGGCTACGGAGTAACTACAGCCTTAGAAACTGCAATTGAGGTTCTCGAAGAGTCACACACCTTACATATAACAAAGAAACAAACAAGAGTTTGCGTGCAGGGATTTGGCAATGTCGGATCATTTACTGCTAGATTTCTTGATTCAGCTGGAATTAAGGTGGTCGCAATAAGTGATGTTTCCGGATTTATCTACAATAAAGATGGCCTGAACATCCCGAGATTGATGATAGATATGAAGGGAAAAGCAAGGCTTTCAGAGTTGAAAGGTAGTAATTATGATATTAATGACAGGGATGGAATATTTGAAGTTGATTCTGATATTTTTATTCCTGCTGCTGTGGGCGATGTTATTACCGATAGAACAGCATCAAAATTGCTAAAAAATGGAGTAAAGATCGTAGTTGAGGCAGCAAACCTTCCAACCTCACCTAGCGCTAGCGAATATTTGCATAAAAATGATGTATGGATTATTCCTGATTTCATAGCAAATGCGGGTGGAGTAATAGGATCGTTTGTTGAATATCAGGGAAGAACAGAAAAGGAGGCTTTTGAACTTATTAGGTATAAGATAGTAAAGGCCGTAAGAAATGTACTTGCTGAATCTATTATGAGAGAAGAGAATCCGAGAACATTAGCTACCGAAACGTCAAAGCAGATAGTTTATAGAGCTATGCTTCTAAGAAAAGGCGCAATAAATGTTGCAAGAGAAGCATATGCAAGGCTTGATAAAATATCTGTATAGCTTGTAGTAACGTGATACCTTTATCGTATATGTTGCCAATAGCCAAACTAAATAAATGGCAATAGCAGTTACAATAAATTTTGTTGTTCGTAGTATTTCTTTTTGCAATTACTCCACTATACTACCCCATTAAATCAGATTTGTTTTGATTTTCCTTGTATTTCTGTTTTCTTCATTTGTTTCTTTGTTACAAATAATAATGAAAGCGGGTAGGATAAGTAAATTAAGCAAATAAATTATGTTGATACAGGTGCTGATGAGCTTTGATAGTACTTGTTTGTGGATTACCTGGAGTGGGGAAGACTAGTATATCAAAGCAGCTCGCAAAATTAACTAAGTGGGTTGTTTTATCCACAGACAAGATCAGAAAAGAGTTGATACCAAATCCCATTTACAGCGCAGAAGAAAAAAGATTGATTTATGATGTCTTGATATTAATAGCAAAATATCTATACCGGTCTGGAACAAGCTGTATTCTTGATGGAACTTTTAACACAAATTATTCTCGAGAAGAGATAAAGAAAAGATTGAATCTAACCTCTCAGCAAATATGTATAGTTGAATGTATCTGTCCAGAAGATATCGTGATTGCGAGAATAAAAAATAGGAAAAATGATTATTCGGATGCCGATGCTTCGATCTACAAAAGTATGAAATCGACCTATCAACCCATAGAAGAAGAACATATTATAGTTGATACAAGTCAACAATCACCAAGTATGAATGCTGCAAAAATAATAAATCACATATCGAGAATTAACAAAATGAAAAACGAAAATTGAGTCTAAAACAGCAACAGATAGTTTCATCACTTTTGAGGAAAGATGTATATAAGCATAAAACATCTAAAATCAAAATAGAAGAAACTCATATCTCGTGGATAATTCTTACTGGCCTGTATGTATACAAGATAAAAAAAGAACTCAAATTCGGTAAAGTACTTGATTTCTCAAAATTACATTTAAGGAGAACAGCATGCCAAAAAGAAGTTACGTTAAACAAGATCCTATGCGATGATATGTATAAAGGAGTTGTAAAAGTTATAAGCTCTGGTAATAAAAATAACCATACTAATGAAGATGTCAAACTACAAATTGCAGATCTAAGCCACAAAGGCAAGGCGATAGAATATGCTGTTAAAATGAATGAGATTCCGCAAAGATTCCGTATGGATAATTTGGTAGCTGCAAATAAAGTCAGTTTGAGAACAATTCAAAAATTAGCCCATACCCTTGTTAAATTTCATCGTGCCACACCAACAAATACTACTATCAAGCATTTTGGACAACCAAAGTTCATGAAAGCAAAAGTACATGAGAATTTCGAAACTCTTCGTAAATTATATCATATTCGCGATGATGTTAATAATGATGATATTGGCAAATTAGAGAAAAAGTTGCTTTCATTTATCGAAAATAACAAGTCATTATTTCATCAGAGAATCGTAGAAAATAAGATTCGAGATATTCATGGAGATCTGTATATGAAAAATATTTTCATTGTACAGCAAAATAAGTTCTATTTGTATGATAGAATAGAATTCAATGATTCTTTGAGATATGCCGATGTAGCAGAAGATGTAGCACACATTTCTATGGATCTTGATTATCAAAAAAGGTCCCGCTTGAAAAGACATTTTGTTTCCTCTTATATAGAGGAGAGCAAAGATTTTCAATTGAACTTTCTGGTTTACTTCCTGATGTGTTATAAGGCCTGTGTAAGAGCTAAGGTATGTTTTTTTAAAGCAGTAAATGAAAGAAACAGGAAGGAAAAAGTTACGTGTTTTGGAGAATCAAGGAATCATCTAAAACTAGCAAGATCATATCTTGAATTTTTATAGTGATCCTAGTATGTAATCATTAAGAGACCTTGGCATGGTATGACGTTTTTTCGCAATTTTCAGCTAACTGATAGTGATGTACACTAGATTTAATTGGCGATTACTCGCCAAAATTTCGTAGACTCAAAAGATTTATCATAATCATCAGAGAACGAAACTTTGTATTCTACTATCTTTTCGAGTCCAAGTCTATATTATTATCTTTAGCTTCTTTAAAGATATCAAATATTTGTGCTGTCTTGTCTGGTGTTACTACCTATAATAATGCCATCATAGTACCACACATCCTATTTTTATATTGGATTATACCCATATAGAATTGCATGTCCGATTATGTAGGCGCGATTGCAGCAGAGCGATATCGTCTTTATCTGAAAGAAGAAAGGAAAAGAAGATGTTCAGAGTGGAAGCAATATGTTATTGCAGCAATACTTTGGCTAGTAAAGTTGATAACTAGTAGTTTGGAGAAAGTCAACATAAAAAACAAGCGGATTATTGAAAAGGTCACAGTAGAATAAAAGTAAAGTCAGCGCGTTTGCAAGTGTTGATAGAGTATTTTGTGATGCTGCCTGAAGCTTATTCAAGTTTATGTTAAGTATTTGCTGGTATGCTCAGTACTGCATTTGCTTACTCGAAAAAATATATCTGTATACGAATATGCTCTTCTATCATATTTATGAAGTGAATCGATCTCTATTATTGAAATCTTCATCGAAATATTCACCATCATCTCCTTCGCATAGTGATTCTTCTGTTATCATTTCTTTACCATTGTCATCTTCCTTGTTTAGACACCTTTCGTTGGTAGATTTTGAAGAATAAAACTTTAGAGCTGACATTCCAATATCAGGGAATAAACTAACTCTTAGCCCAAGTTGAATTTGCAGCTTTTGAATAACAGAAGCATAATACTCCATTCTATCATACTCGTGTTTATTTTTAGCAATAACATATCCTTTCCAAGCTTTATGCAGTGCACCCCATGTCTGGCTGTCATAGAAAAATGAATCGAGTAATTTTGATCTGTTTGTATTTGCCATGTAAGACAATTTTCTTCAATGACTTTTGATATCTGTGAAGAGGAAATATAGATCTATCTCTGCTAAATTTGTAGTATCTCACAAATGTACCTTTATTTAATATTAATTGAAGATGAAACGTCGCATTAGATACCTCTGACTGTAATTGTGCTGTATCGTGTTTTAGCCTCAAGACCTAGACCATGTTTCTAGTTAGCTTCCTTGCAAATATCAACATTCTCAAGATCTGATTGTGCAACAAGGAAAAAGTTCTTTGATAAGGTACCTCATAAGATTTGTTTGCTGTTAAACTTTTTTTGTCCTAATAATATTCTGATTAGTATTAGAAGGTATAGTCTTACATTAATGCCTTATATATAGAGACTACAGTAAATGAAATCTTTGACAGCAAGAACGCAGGAGCTTGAAAGGTAATAACAACAACAGCAGGTACAGCACTACTGATACAACTATAGTAGTTGTTTGGCCGAGATCACTTTGGAATAAAAAGACATGATGTGAATATAATGGAGGCGATTGCACATGCTCCTAATAAAACAGCAATAACCATCTATAGAAAATATTCTTTGACTGATTCCAAGATTTCAGAAATTGGCTTAATATGTCCATAACCATTCATTATTTTATTCCAAAATTCTTTTATCTTATTTTTATTATCTGGGTCATCTCTCAACAAAACAACCAAATCTTCAAGTAGATCTTCTAGTTTTGGTCTATCTTCTTTATCTACTGCATTTTTGAGATTGAGTGCCATAGAATTGCTTTCGTGTGTTGAGTCCAAATGTGATAATACTCTGATAATATTATCAATTCTTCTAATCGTTTCTTCTCGATCCATAAAACATAGACTTATTTTCCATTGAATTATATTAATGCTTCATGAATCTAACAAAATTGATCATAATGGTTATTTTTTATTTATCTATTTATTGTAGTTGCTCATAACAATAATGTCATGGAAATGCGAATAAATAAGCCAATTGTCAAACGTCAGATCAGAGATGTAAGATTCATTAGAAGTGGCAGAGGTTTTTCAAAATCTGAACTAAAAGAAGTAGGAGTAATTAATTTTACTATGGTAAAGAACAAGGGTGTACCAGTTGATTTACTAAGAAAAACGACAATAGCAGAGAATGTTGAACAATTAAAGCTTGTTGCTAAAGATATATTGAATATGTCAAAAACAGCAGAAAAGAAAGGGTAACATAGATAGTAGAAAAACAAGCCTAACTCAAGCAGGTTCAAACATGCAATAGAACTGAGATAGAACATCGTTTCAAGATTTATTTAGCATACAACTTCTTTACTGATAATAACATCTGCATGGATTTGATACAGTAAAAAGTGTATAATATTTCTAATTATTTTATTACATTCGAAGCAAGTTTGTTAATATAAAGAGGGTCACATATCAAAACGTGGTAGGTAATAAATAGAAAGACAATAAAACCAAATGAATCAATCCATAACCTTCGCTTGTCCATCTGATATATTGTCGATTGTCTATATCTATTTCCAAAGATA
>DATDNG010000578.1:0-2631 GCA_036518375.1 Nitrososphaeraceae archaeon
GCAAATGCTTTCTTAGCTTCAATACCTTTAGCGTTATTGAGAAAATTAGTTATACCATATTCTTTCTTTAATTCTTCTTCATCAAATGGCTCTTGGTCAATAAGAGAAAGTTCTTCATTAGTAAAATCCCTTGCTTCATTATACCAATCCTTTATCAAAATTTTACCTTTGTCATCTCTTAAGCTGTTTAATACTCTAACAAGATTCCAAGCTGGATTTTCGATTAAGACTGCAAGGCTGGAATGAGCATCTCTGCTTGGCCCTCTTGAGATAAATTCTACAGACAAGATGCCTTTTTGGCCTAAAGAAATGATGGGTCTGCCACTTGAGTCAACAAAACCGCTTTCCCATATAACTCCATCGCACTCAAACTTCTCTTTGTACAAACTAAGGTATTTCTTTAAATGTATACTTCCGATCTCCTCTTCTCCCTCTACTATAAATTTAACGTTGCATGGAAGGTCACCGGTATAGTTTAGATAATATTCTACTGCCTTGATTCTAGTAATTAACTCGCCTTTATCATCAGCAGAGCCACGTCCAAAGATATAGTTGCCTTGAACTTTCCCACTATATGGATCTTCTTCCCACAGTTCTAGTGGTTCTACTGGTTGAACATCATAATGATTGTAAAACAAAATAGTCTTTCCATTGGGATTTGATTTGGATCTAACTTCACCATAAACTAATGGCGGAGGGGAAACATCTTCTTTTTCTGTCTTTAGAAGATCATCAATATAAAGAAGTTTAGTATCAATTCCAGCTTTTCTCATTATCTGTACAACTAGATTGGCACACGCAACTAATCCTTGATTTTTTGCAGAAACGCTTGGCTGTCTAATCAGATCCTGTAGATCTGTAATCGCATCATCATTATTCATTTTAGCAATATCCACTTAGTATCAATCTTGTTTAACAATGATTTATGTGGGTAGATAGACATCAATATATAAAAGTTAAAGATACAGGAGAAATTACGGTGTTAAGTTATAGGTTGATTATTTTTTGTCCTCTCCCAAATATCAGATATTACTTCAAATATTGTTTGTTCTAAAGAACCATTGAATTTCTCCTGCCATAACTTGGCGACATATTCGCCCGGGGTATTTCTGCTTTCTAGCCTGCGGTCGAGTACATTTAGAAACTCTGCTTTTATGCCTAAATCAGATAGCCCTTTGCGTGCAAAATCCAGCTGGTTTCTTATTGTCTCTATTATATTAAAGTGCGTCTTGGCGTTAAATCCTGATCTGACTACAGACAATCTTTCTTCCCTTAACGAAGAAAGTGGTCGTAGCCGCCTGTCCTCATGAATAGCCCTATAAAGATAGCCTATAAAGAACTCTGTCAATGCCATTAATGCTTTAGGACTTGGTTGTATGGACATAATTCTGGTCTCAACACGGTAGAAATCAGAGTTTAAACGAATTCGTAGATCGTCATGCCTTTCCTTTTCTAATTCAAAGTAATCTTTTGCAATAACTTTATCTCTAGAAATAATATAATCTATGTAGTCTTCAACGCCATCTAGATATCTAGTAATAGTTGGAAAGCCCGAATTTTGCAGCTCTGACTGATCATATAGATAAATTCTAGGTTCGTGCATAGAAAATATTTTACCAGCAAGAAGTCTACTATTAGCTCCAAGTATGATGGCAGATGGTATCAAATTTAATAAATGATTGAACATTTGTGCAGTATGAACAGGATTCTGTCCTTGAAGATGAAGATGGAACCCCTGAATAGCAGATGGAATTTGCAATGCCTTAAATATCTGACCTTCAATTTCAACGTCAGGGATTTCACTTTGCCAATGTGCAAGCTTCTTATATCTTGGCTTACTGGTGATCAGTCGTAAACCGTCATTATAATCATTTAATATCTCTGGAGATGGATTACCCCCTAGAAATACAGGAAATACGGTTTCCTTGTATACTTTCTGGACTGTTCTATCTAGGTGCTCTATAAATTCTTCAAATAAATTATTAAGATCAAGAAGACGATCCATAGGTGTAGGTGGAGTTTTGTATTCAAATTGGCATATGCCATATTCGAAATCAAGCTCATGTGGTGTTCCTTTTAGCTCTTCAATTAACGGAGCCGCATTAACAGGAACTCCTTTATTATCCAGCAAACATCCTTCAACTTCTACTCCAACTCTGAATGTTTCGTCATACCGCTCGGAGTCTCTACGAACTCTACCCTTCAACTCTTGTGCCTGTTTTACGATAGAGGAGTTGTTTGAGAGCAGACTCAATTATTATATCATAAGTATGTTGATAATATCTCTTATATACCAGACATGGTCTTTGAGACCACAGATATTAATCAAATGGTATACTAAATAAGCCATACTACCTCTTACAATTCCCGCTACTATGAAGAGGTAATAAGGGAATCGATACTAATAATAATTATGGATTCCAATTGATTCCAGATAACTCCATCTTGGACAATTCGGTAATTCGTTATAAAATTAATCAGATGACAGACACTGGTGTGAATGTAACTCTTGCTCTTAGTGAAGATGTGGAGCTTGAGTCTGTTTCTCAGCAGCAGTTGATGCTAGAATCTATTGATCGAGCCGTTTCAGATAAAGAAGTTAAAGAACAGATCAAACCAATTTTAGAAGCT
>DATDNG010000579.1:0-5076 GCA_036518375.1 Nitrososphaeraceae archaeon
CTTCTAATAATTTTCAACCATCTGATATTGGAGTTTTTTCCAAAGCCTATCCCTCTCCTGCACGGAAAAGAGATTTTAAAAATCTGGCCTATTTAGTTATAATTAAATATGGCATTTATATTCGAAACTTTAATATGGAAAAGAGAGAATGCACTACAATTCCAATTTTGACTATTCTTATCACTGTTACTTTTATAGGTTTAATCTCCATGAACACAGCAGCTTATGCCCAGGCCCCTTCCACATCTAGTTCAGATTCAAGCTCGTCCAAACTTATTGGTGCAGGTTTGGCCTTCGGTTTAGCCGGAGCCGGTGCAGGTATAGGACTTGGGTTTGTAGGAGCTGCGGGTTTAGCTGCCATAAGTGACAATCCAAAGATGCAGTCGAGAGTGTTTATCTTTGTAGGTATGGTAGAGTCAATTGCAATCTATGGTATCGTCATGATGTTTATTATTTTGGGCCAAAAATAGTAAAGGAGTATCGAAGAGAGTTTTAAAAACTCTTTTCTTTTATAATTATGCTGTGACTGCCAAGGTTTTGTCTTTAATTTTTTAATAAAAAAGATCTTTACTTATGTAATAACGGTAAAGTGAATTGAAATGGAAAGATTTTAAAGAGATGAAAATTTACTCTTATTAGGATGCGGTAACATGGGACAGGCCAAACTAAAGAAAGCTACCATTATTTTGCCCCGAATGGAAACACAGAAGGCAGTAAGCAAGCTGGCAGAATTGGAATGGTTCCATCCTCTTCAGAGCACTACTGCTTCTGAGCATACTAATCCGTATCTTGATGATCTTTTGCTAAAGACTCAAAGACTATTTCAAGATATCGACGAGGTAGTCAGAGCTTTGGGGATTCCATTGGAGACAGGGATCATGGCCACCATGTTCAAAGGCGCTCCTCGAGGGAAGACAGATTATATTATTGATGACATCCAGGGCTTTGTTGCGGATCTTGAAGACAAGAGTAAGGCATTATTGTATGAGCCAAAAAAACTTTTGATGGAACAAAACAAGATTTCAAAGCAGATTGAAGAGTATAGCACTATTGAATCTGCTCTTAAGATGGCAGCAAGCCTCAACTTGGATGTGGCGACTCTTAGACAACTCAAAAGGTTCTTTGCAGATATTTTTATCATTGATACTAAAGACGAAGAGGAGATTCGGAAAAGTCTTGGCGATCTTCCTCTGTATATAAGTAAACTTAATGAACAAAAGTCTTCTATAGTTTTATTTAGCTCGATAGAGGATTCAGAAAGAATAACTAAGGTGCTAAGAAGTTTCGGCGTCCATCCTCTTCAAATTCCAGCCGATATGCCTCAGAACCCAAGCATCGCTTACTCTCAGTCTCAGTCCAAAGTTAAAGAACTTGAATCTATATCCAAAGAGAATATCAAAAACATAGAAAAGATGAAATTATCGTTGATGACTAAAATTCTATCCCTACACGAAGCCTCTAAAGCTGCCAAAGACCTTCTTGAGACTATTCGAAAGCCGGGAGGCACAAAGAACTTTGCAATGATACAGGGCTACCTGCCTGTGAAAATGGAGAAGAAGTTCAAGGATCTCACAGATGATTATGTTTCGGTTGTGGAAGATGCTAACGTCAACGAATATAATGAAAATGGTGAAGTGCTACCTACCCTTCTTACTAACAAGTCCTATACACGAACATTTGAAGTTATAACCGAGACCCAAGGAATACCTCGATACAATGAAATTGATCCTACCCCTATCATTGCATTTGTCTGGCCTCTTTTTTATGGTATAATGTTTGCAGACCTTGGCCATGGGCTGTTGCTGTTTGGACTTGGTATGCTTATAAGACAAAGAGGAAATGGCACGATAAGAACCTGGGGAACACTTCTTGCCACAAGTGGAGCAGCGGCTGCTCTTGCAGGGTTAGGAACAGGGGAGTTCTTTGGATTCAATATAAGGGCTTTAGCTGTACTTGGTAATTATTTTGCCTATTTGCCCTTTGTAGGAGTTTTGAATGTCTCTGAGCTTAGTTTTATCCAGGTAATAAAAATACTCAAAGTATCAGTGGCAATAGGGATTGTCCATCTCTTGATGGCATTTTTCTTAAGACTACATAAGAACATCCAAGATGGCAATAAGCTCTTTATCTGGACACATGATATCCCCACTATTATACAATTTCTCGCCATAGCTGCATTAATACTTGCTGCTATAGGATCAGGTTATGATATCATAGGAATGTTTGGAGTTACCGGACATATACATAACGAACCAGTCCCGTGGGTCACTTTTGTGCTTGGCCATTGGGCTACAGTTGATTTGGTAGCAAAGGCAGCAGTGCCGGTAATTTTTGCCACCGTAGGGATAATGATATACGGAGGATGGAGGGAGCAAAAACTGGCACAAAAACACGGACACGATGAAGGCGGAGGTTTTATGGGAATCGTCATAGAAGTTATCCTTGTAAGGATTGTAGAAGTACTTTCTAACATTATCAGCTATACTAGAATTGGTATTATGCTGCTGGTGCACGCTGCACTGCTGGTAACAGTAAACACGTCTTTTGCACACGGTGGAGGCTACGCAGTGCTCATAGGAGGTAATATAGGAATCATGCTAATTGAAGGCTTGATAGTATACATTCAGACTATTAGGTTGCACCTCTATGAGTGGTTTCCAAAATGGTATGTTGGAGAAGGTACAGAATTCAAAAAAATTGTGCCAAAGATGCTCTATTCAAACCTCATCTGGAAAGATAATGGGATCAAGGTTAGTAAAAAGCCGTCCATAACGCTTGAGGAAAAACAAAAGGCATGAGGCACTGCAAGACAAATCGTTAAATTACGAAAATCTGACTGTATTATTATATGCAGAACGTTTCTCAAGAAAAGAAGGAAATCGTGAGGAATCTCTATGTCTCAGGTATTGGTGAAGAATTCATTGCAATGCAGCTCGACTTAGAAATCCCTTTGGTGATAAGTATCCTAAAAGAATTAGATGTATACAGGGGAGCAGATACTGCAGGAGAATAATAGAGAAAAAAAGATGATGATAATACAAAAAATATATTATTATTCGATAATTCAAGTCGGCGGCCTCTTCGTCAATTGTCAAGTGTTGTTTCAAGTTCTGTAGAGTCAAATCATAATAATAATATCGGTATCGGTATCTTCGATTTTTATTTTAGTTTTCACAAGAATTTGATTTCTTGTTCATGATATATTTTACTTTAGAAATTGTATACACACATTCTACATTATACCCCCATAATATCTAAGAGTTTACTAATTTATTGTAAAAACAAATATGCCTCATTAGCAACATACGTACTGAATATCAAAGATTTAGACAATAAGTTGGATAAGGCTAAATATAGAATACGGTAAATGTCTGGATGGATAAATACTGCCATCTGGGTTCGATGGTATCAAAACCCATTTATTGCATAGATGACTGTTCTTTATAGGGCCGCAAACACGGTCCTGTTAAGTTAATGCTTATCCATTTCCTAACCATTGATTAATCTTACTAAACCTGAAATCAGATCTGTTGTACATATACACAAAGAGTATAATCCATTGATAAACATGTGATAGATTACAATTGTTTCTTCTCAAACAAGGATAATAATCATCAAAACCTTCAGTTCTATCTTTAATATATTCCATAGCTCTTTCGACTACGCTTTTCTCAAATGATGAATGAAGAATATGTTTTAGTCCCAGCGAGTTGCAAGCTTCAGGATACCATGTACCACCATCAGAATAGACGATATGTTTTCCATAAAGTTTCACTAATGATTTTAAAAATGCTTCTGCAACGAGCATATTTCTGTGTCTTGAAATATAAACACCAAGAATCTTATGGTGGATTGGTTCTGTGGCAACCCAAAGCCATGCATCGGTGTCTCCAATCTGAACTGCTGTTTCATCTATTATAAATGCAGTTATTCTGCTATTTTTCTTATTAGGAAAAATATTTTTTGGATTGAATTCTTGTATCCAATACCATATTGCCACATAACTTCTTTCTTCAAATGGCTTTGTTGCTTTGGATGTATTTCTAAGGCTTAATCCAAGGAAATACAAGTATAATGCATATCGTATAAGAAATGGCTTTGTTCTATTGCGTACAAACATTGATGCATTATTATCCATCTAACTGAGCTTTAGCAGTTACTTTGCTAACTTAACAGGACCGCAAACACAAACGAAATGCCTATCAGAGTGTTTCTAATAATCGACTGCAACATTATCCCCTCTTAACCTGATGATTTCTGCAGCTGATCACTATTCAAAAAGATTAAGAAGAATAATACGTGGTATGATGATGACTATATTCTGAAGAGGCTAGGCTAGCCAATGGTTATTGAATTGCCTATGATCGCATTTACTATTTGTACTAACTCTTCATTTCCAATTGGCTTTTGAATATAGTTGACCTTGCCTAGCTCTGGAAAGTGCTGACTTCTAAACTTCTCATAATATGCTTCTGAAGCTGTTATAAAGACGATATGTACAGTTTTATCAATCTCCCTTATCTTTTTGCAGGAGTGTAAACGTATCTGCTGTCTCAGCTACTTTGGATTCTTATCCTGCATCAACAGTGCTTTTGCTCTATATAACATCACCTTATTTTCGCTATACCATCTTAATGGTAAGATCTTACCATCTTTATCATATATAGCAAGTTCTGATAACTCTCTAATTCGATTAAGGCATATAGCAGATTCCTCACGCTCTCCTAATATCTGAAGGGATCTCCATTTTTCATATAATGCTTTTAAAGTAATCTCATAGAGTGCTTATCATATAATTGTGGAGTTTTGTCAATTACTGATTTAAAACGCTCATCATTTATTATAGTTTGAAAATCCTTGTCCTGTTTTATTGCATCGGCAAAAGGCTGCCATTCGCTTCTAATATGGCCAAGTTTATAGACTACAGATGCTCTCTCCAAATCATTTAGACAGGCGTCGACGTAACCCTTTCTAATGAGTGCTTTTGCTCTATATAACCACACTTTATTTTCGCTATAATATCTTATTGGTAAGATCTTACCATCTTTATCATATATAGCAAGTTCTGATAACTCT
>DATDNG010000580.1:0-5883 GCA_036518375.1 Nitrososphaeraceae archaeon
TTCAGATTTTTCTAGTTCTAGTACGAAATCTCTTGACTTGTCCGGTGTAGCATATTCCTTCTCAGTATACAAAGTCGATTTTATTGTAGTATCTTGTTTATTTCCACAATTAACACATATAGTCTTCTCCTTGAATTTAACTTGGAGTCCACCACATCTGCCGCATGGTTCGCTTAGAAGTGAGCCACCCTTTAAAAGCAGGGCAGCCGCGTTCTTTATATCAGCTGACTTATCCACGCGATCTTTTGATTCTGATGACATGATTGAGTATAGCTGTAGGGCTAGTTCTTTGTATATTTTTGCTTTGCTAATTATGTAAACAAAGGTTATTCGTTTATTTGACTAAGGAGCCCAGATTCATGACGAGGCAGTGCTGCAAGACTATATACGGCTTCCCTTCAATATTATTTCGCATTCTTCGCAGACTTTTTCATCTATGTTTGACTCCATATTATGATGAACATCGCATATAATGAACGTGTATCGCATGTAGTTACACAGCTGAACGAACTTGGCCATTGTGCTTGGAGTATATGCTTTGTCTGCAGCTAAATCTTGAGCAATATTTTCAATCTTGCGCATTACTTCCTGAACTGATTCTAGTTTTAATACCAGTTGTGTATCTCCCCTTGTACCTCTTATATAATTGCTAACTGCTGCCTGAGTGACACCCAGTACTTTCGCTACAACTTCCTCCTTGAGAGAATAATCCTTTACAAGTTTCTTAGCTAAAATGGATCTTATAGCTGGTATTAACGATTTAGCCTCAATCTCAGAAGGCAATAGCATAACTCTCACTGTGAATTCTCTTGATACAGTATATAAATTTTCTTCAAGATCGGTTCTAATATCATTTTTCTAAATAGTCATAGCTGAATAACCTGATCTTCTCCTCCCGGCTTAGAAAATCGTTAATAGCCAAGTTGTTATAAACTCCTATCAAAGTATAGAATATCACCTGATGTGTGCTGATTAACTGCTTCACAGGTTTGATGAATCAAGAGTTAATACTGAATCTGCATGGCCGAAAAAGCCAAGCATTGAGGATACTGCAAGTATTGCAAAATAATTCGTTGAGTATAAATTTATCATTTGCTCAGAAATTTCTTCAATGTCATACACGACACGTTGCAACCGTCTATGCTAATGGAGATTTCAGAAACAGTTTTTGAATGTCGTAAAGATAAATGATAATCCACTACTTTCTCTAAATACGACCTATTCAATGCACACTGTATTATTTTGGAATGAGCAAGAAGATATATAGAGGAAAACAGAACGAGGTTCATAGATTTCAAAATAAATATTATTTAATGCCAACCAAAATATGTTCTTAACTGTTCAATGACTCACTCTTCTCGAAACCGAAATAGCAAGGATGGCATTGCTCTTTTCCATAAATAACTCCCCTCTTGCCACATTTAATGCAGACCTTGTCATAGTCTATAGTCGAATCCAATGATTTGGCTTTCTGCAGGCATTTTCCACAGATTGGTGCTTCAAGATCATAACTAGAAAGAAAACCTGAACTACATTGGGAACATCTTAGGCTATACATTTTCCCCTTTGGTTTCCAACGTCTAAACAAATTAATCATAATGCCTTTCAATGAATTTACAATGATATCACCATTTAACTGTTGAGCCCAAATAGCCGGTTAAGGCAGACGATTGACAGAAATATAGCTAATAATATAAGTAATCACAGGATAAGAGTGGTTATGTGGGGTCTTAGTATATACATTATGAGACTAGCTGATTATATTAAAGGAAGAAAGGTTAGGAGACAACGTTTACAAGATACCAAAGTATGCCGAGTCTGCGGTCGTAATTTTAACAGTGAAGAAGAGTTAGACAAACATACAAGAGAGCAACATTCAAACATGGTTTGACGCTTAAATCCCAAACCGCGATCAGTCTAGTCTGTGCTCTTTTCCTCTTTTCTCCAATATACTAACACTAGTCATGAGTCGCTGCCAAGACCAAGGAAATTCTAGCAATCATGTTTAGAAGAGAATTATAGAACAATAAGATGCATCTCTTTTTCGCTAGATTGTGTTGACAAGGGCATGACAGGTTCAACAGCTAGGCACCAAACAACAGGATTAGAGAATTCTACGTTTAACATATTGATTGCTCTTGGTAAAGAAGCACAATTTCTATACTCAACAATTGATACGTATAGGTCTGATGCTGAGAAAGCAAATAGATCAGATTTAGTAAACATGTGGAACACGATAAAGGAGGACAGGCAAAGGCATATGCAAATGCTAAGAGGAGCTCTTGAACAGGAAGCGAAGGAAGAAAGGTTACGCAAATAATTTCCTATAATAGGATGTTTGAGTAATACTGGAAGTGAACAAAATTGAAACTATCTTAGGTCATATCGCTTGACGTGCTAGGTCTTTTGTTAACAGAGGAAGCTATGTATCTGTTTCTAGATTTTCAAGACATTGTAAAAACAAATTTCGATTTCTCTTCAAAATCACCCTTGCAAACTTGTCAAGTGTGTATACATTTTGTTTTTGAAAGCTAGAAGGAAGAAATCCGCCATAAGTAAAGACCTGAGTCACGACGTATTTGTCGATCACCGTAGCTATTTCTTCCTTTACCGCATCTTCGCTCTCTTCTACAATATTCCTGAATAATATATAGGGCTTACCTTTTCGACCTGCGCTGATCGAAGCCTTTCGTAACTTGTCCATGAATATTGCTGCTAACCATTCTTTGACAACTAGCTGCTTTTCTTCAGGCGTATGTTCATCTTTGTGAAGACTTGTACGTTGATGGATAGTCAAATGTGTTACTAAAGGCATATATTTCTAGTTAAATCCGAGTGATAATAAGTTTTAACATATCTGTTAATGAGATTAACCAATGACATATCATAAAAGTACTGAGCGAGATTACTAAAATATAGCTAAAATATAGCTTAGGTTTCAAGTTTATTCAGACTATGACATATGAGAGCCTTGGGGAATATGTTGAAACCCTAGATAGATCTGGACAGCTAAGAAGAGTAAAAACAAAGGTAAGCACGAATCTTGAGGTAGCTGAAATTATGAGGCGTCTCATGTATTCTGGAGAACAACCTGCTGTATTGTTTGAGAACGTACAAGATTCCACCATGCCTATTCTCGGCAACGCTTTCGGATCGCTTGAGAGATTGCAAATTGCACTCAATTGTCGGAATTTCAGTGATATAGGAGAAAGAATTGTAGAGTTAACCAAGATGAAAATTCCTTCTGGTATACTGAATAAGCTTAAGATGCTACCCAGGTTTTCAGAAATTGCTGAATACGGCCCAAAATATGTTGACACAGGCCCCGTTACTCAAATAATTGAAAAGGACAGCGCGAGCTTTAACTCATTGCCAGTGCTCAAGTCATTTATTGGAGATGCTGGAAAATTCATTACATTTGGACTAACAGTTACCAAACATCCAGAAACGGGGGTTAGAAATATTGGAGTTTATAGGATTCAAATTATTGATGAAAGAAAGGCTATAATGCATTGGCAGATCCACAAACGTGGAGCACAGCATTATCAAATAATGAAAGGGTCAAACAAACCTATAGAAGTTGCAGTCATTATAGGAGCTGATCCTGCGACTGTTTTCAGTGGGGTTGCTCCTGTTCCTGAAGGACTTGATAAATTCCTCTTCTCTGGAATAACAAGAAAAAAAGGCACAAAGCTTGTAAAGTGCTCAACAGTGGACCTAGAGGTGCCAGCCAATGCAGAAATCGTTCTAGAAGGTTATGTCAATCCGAACGATATGCGTATGGAAGGTCCTTTTGGCGATCACACAGGTTATTATACTCCTCCTGAACCTTATCCTGCATTTACCCTTACTGCTATAATGAGAAGAAAGGAGCCCATTTATTTGACAACTGTTGTAGGGAAGCCTATTTTAGAGGATGCGTATATAGGGAAGGTTATTGAACGTTCGTTTTTACCTCTAATTAAATTGTTTCAACCAGAAGTTACCGATTTCGCTATGCCCCCTTCCGGTTGGTTTCAAGGGCTAGCGATAATCTCCATAAGAAAACAATATCCAGGACAGGCAAAAAAAGTTATGATGGCCTTATGGGGAATGGGACAGCTTTCTCTTACAAAAATACTTATCGTTGTGGATGCTGATATCAATATACACAGTGTAGATGAGGTATTGTGGGCCATTACTACAAGAGCAGATCCAAAGCGTGATACCGTCATCATTGGCAATGCTCCAACAGACACTCTTGATCCTGCTTCGCCTTTGCCTAATCTGGGATCCAAGATGGGTATTGATGCAACTACAAAATGGAAAGAAGAAGGATATACAAGGGAAATACAGCAATTGGCAACGGTTGATGACGAAACATTCGAGCTAGTAAATAACAAATGGAAAGAATACGGCTTCCTTTAGCTTGCTGCCCGACATTGTTAATAGTTTTGGTTATTGATGATAGAATAATGGTCTTCTAGTTTATAGCTATAGTTGGTTATGAGGAGGTCTAAAATTCACTTATTCAATAAGTAACAGTATAAAATGTATACAAAGGATTATTAATAAATGAGCATTTTAATTTTTTGGATATTCATACCTAGAAAATGGGAAGAGAAATTGTTTCTGCGACAAACTGAAGAATTCCATGATATCATCTCTATTTCTATATCTCTCAGAAAGCTGTTCTGAGACCATTACAGGTCATTAGGGGGCAACGGCATAATTCATGTCGTGGATCTTACAAACGAGGCTTCAATATGACATTTTTTGATATAATGAAATATCTTGTGGCGGACTTTTACAAATTCATTTTAACCTACGAGGAGTTCCTTGTATGATACTGTACTTGTCATTATCCAACGCTTATCGCAAGCTTATCCATATGCATGAGTTTACTGTAGCAAAACCTATACATAATTATTTATATTGTGCTTTGAGATTGAAATTTATATGCAGGCTGCAAGAATTGTTAAAGTAAAGGAGCCTCTGGAGATAGAACAACTTGAGACACCGAAGCCCAAAGGTTCTCAAGTACTTGTCAAAGTCGAGTCGTCAGGTGTTTGTCATAGCGATATTCATTTATGGGAGGGAGGTTATGAGGGCCCTGGAGGTCAACTTCTAAAAACAACTGACAGAGGAGTAAAGTATCCATTGACTCCAGGACATGAAATCGCAGGAATTGTAGAAAGCATGGGAGAGGAGGCAGAAGGGTTTAGTAAAAGTGAAAAAGTTCTTGTGTTTCCTTGGATAGGTGAAGGTCTTTGTCCTGCTTGTAGAGTTGGTGAAGAAAACCTGTGTGACAAGCCTAGATCGTTAGGAGTGTATACAGATGGAGGATATGCAGAGTATGTGTTGGTTCCAAGTTACAAATATTTGGTGAAGATACCTGAGAATATTGATACTAATGTAGCTGCAACGTTATCATGTTCTGCACTTACAGCATATGGAGCTGTAAAGAATACAACTCTAAAACCAAATGATAATCTTGTTGTCGTCGGTGCAGGCGGATTAGGATTGATGGCTATGCAGCTTGCTAAAGCAATTACTGGAGCAAAGATAATCGCTTTAGATTTGGATGATCAAAAATTACAGGCTGCAAAAAGGAATGGTGCAGATAACACAATAAATTCAAAAAAAGAAGACCCAGTCAAAGCAGTTATGGAAATGACTGACAAGATGGGTGCAGATGCTGTAATTGATTTTGTCAATGCATCTAAAACTGTAGAAACAGATATGCAATTTCTCAGAAGAAGGGCCAGGGTAGTTTTGGTAGGCCTTTTTGGAGGTGAACTAAAGCTAAATTTAGTTAGTATGCCAACGCGAGCATACAGGTTAATAGGTTCATACACTGGGACGCTAAGCGACATGGTGGAATTGGTATCTTTGGCAAAGAGA